>WTIA01000133.1 GCA_011522915.1 Methanobacteriota archaeon | reverse complement strand
TATCCTTCACGCTCATCCCCGCGACCGGCCTCTCCTCTTTGAAGGTGTCCTTTGACTCAAGGAATGTTCATGGGTGTAACGCGGCTAGAGAATAACATGGCAGAGGGCAAACTGGTCATCGATGTTGTCGACAATGGCGGCCAGTGGACCCATCGTGAGTGGAGAATGTTGAGATACCTGGGTGTTGATACTCAAATTATCGATAACTCAACACCAATAGAAGACCTCCGTGAATTGGACGGTCTAGTGTTGTCTGGTGGGGCTGCAAGAATCGGGCTCTCGGGAGAATTAGGAAACTGTGCTGCTTTCTTAGATCTTGATATTCCAATTTTAGGAATCTGCGCTGGCCATCAATTCATGGCTAGGCATTATGGTGGAGATGCAAGAGAATCTCCTGAACCAGAATATGGTGCTATGAGCATAGATTTGGTAAATGGAGGCGGAGCAATTTTCGCCAACACTGCAGACACTCAAACCGTATGGGAAAGTCACAATGACGAGGTTCACGTAGTGCCTGAAGGTTTCTTTATCACAGCATCTTCTGATTCATGTAAAGTCCAGGGAATGGAGAATGAGAAGGGAGATAGGTTTGGATTACAATTCCATCCAGAAGTAAACGATTCAGAATTCGGAAAAGAGATGTTTGAGAATTTCGTCGAAGTCTGCAGAGCTGCTAAGCGTCAGTAAACCCTGTGTTTCAATGGGTAGCGATGTATATGGCCCATGGTAGAAATTATCCCCCTCATTCAATACTTGGCATCCTTCTTACTTCGTTTGCTTTTGTATTGCATCATTAAACCACAATCTCGACACATCCAATGTTCAACTTGGATAAGCCCGACCATCTGCCTTGGAATTTTACATGTTACATCGGGTGATTTACAATCCGGACATATTCTATTTGCTCGCATGAATGGTGCAATGCTTTCGATAAAATAAACAATATCATCACACTTTGTAATAATATGTTCACACCAGGCAGCTCAGATTGCTAATTGCCATATTCTGTAAATGCAAATGGGATGGTTTAGGTTACAAGTTTGTAACAAAAGTGATTTAATTAATTGGTTTAAAGAAAAAACATGAACAGAAAGAAAGCAGTAGTTGCAGTCATTTTTATGCTCACCATGTCCCTTTCTGGGTGTTTGCGTAATGGTGGCAATGGTGATGGAGAAGGCGGTGTTACGTACGAGCCGGGGCCCTACGAGGTTTTGAAGTACGAAGACATCGTTTATGCAAGCGGGCTGGGTTATGCTCAATCTAACACTGAAACGTCTGCAGTTCCGTTGATGCTAGACGTATATTGTCCAGATAATAATTCAACAGATAGGCCAGTATTGATGTTCATCCATGGTGGAGGATTTACCGGTGGGGTAAAACACAAACCAGAGATTGTCGAAATGGGCAATTACTACGCATCGCAAGGATGGGTTTACGTCTCAATCGATTACAGAACAACAGAAGAGCTAGGCGATATTGATGGAATGTCTGAACAGGAAATTATCGATTACTATGATGGCATTGCACCAGAGGAATGGGTCGAACATACCTTCACTGGAGCTGAATCTACCAAACAAATTCAACAATCTATTGCGATGTACGCCGCGCAAAGAGATGCCAAAGCCGCACTTAGATGGATTGTTGCAAATGCAGACACCTACAATATTAGTACAGATGAAATTGCAGTTGGGGGAGCTTCTGCGGGTTCGATAACAACCATTGCACTAGGAATATCTGACTTGGGAGATTTCCGTGATGAAATCTCAATTGAACAGGACCCAACCCTTGCTACAACTAATTTGAATGAAACATACGATGTGAAGAGCATGGTATATTTCTGGGGTTCAAAGGTGAAATTAGATGTCTTTGAAGCGGTATATGGTTTTGACCGATACGATGTTGATGATCCTGAATTATTCATGGCTCATGGGGACGGAAAGGACCCTGTTACTCCATACGAAGGAGCACTAGCCTTGCAAGACATTTATGATTCCTTGAATGTTCACAGCGAACTCGTAACGCTCGAAGGTCATGGACACGGCGCATGGAATGCAGTGGTTGACGGAAAAGGCCTCTTCGAATTGACTTTTGATTTCTTAATGGAGCGGATTAGTGAGCGAAATTCAGGCAATACAACCGATGGTGATTTTGGAAACTAGATTAGTATCCAATATGATAATTTTGAACAGGATTACTTTCTTTCGAGAACTGGCTGATGAATTCCCAAACGATTTCTGTCGATTGTACAATTCCTTGTGTTCCCTGGAAAACATTCGATACTCCCCCTTTGATTAGATTGTTTGAGTACGGGTTGTGTTGAGCTGCATAGATAGTCATCAAGCGAATTTGGGCGTCATTTTCACAATTTGAAAAGCCCTGGATGAGATATAATTCGTTAGCATCAAATGTCTCCAAACCACCTGAACAATTGTTGTAATCTGCCCATTCAAAGACGTTCTCTATTGCGCCCGTATCGTATGATTCTGGGTTTGTCCACATCTCTGGATTAAATGGAACGCTCAGTATGGTTGACTCATATAGTACAATTTGGTCTAAAAACCCGTGTACTTCCATGACCGGGATTGGAGAGTATCCTTCTACAAAATCCGTTACTAAATACATCGACATACAGCCAACTGCAGCGAAGATGTGATGAGATTCCATGGCAAGTCTTTGTGACATTGCGCAGCCATTAGACCATCCTGAAGCATAAATTCTGTTTGTGTCGATATTGTGATTTTGAATTACGACTGCTACCATTTTCTCAATGAAACCAACATCGTCCACGTCATCTGTTGGGGCGTGAGCGCAGCACCAGCCCGCATTCCATGCTTGATTTTCATTGCCATCAAATTCATTCGTTGCAGAGGTGCCATCTGGATAAACAATGATCATTGGGTCTTCTTCGGAAATTGTATCGAACGCTGAGAGGTGTCTTTGTTCAGTAGAATCTGAACTAAAACCATGCATGTCTACAACCAATGGAACTGGAATTGTAAGGTCTAAATTTTCAGGAATGTGCGTTTGCCAGCATCTTGTTTCATTATCATGCTCAACGCAAGTGAAAATGCCGTCTTCAGTATACGGCAATTTTTCATTTTCTAATTCTTGACTTGTTTCTTCCTTGGAATCTGACGAAAATTCGCCTATACATCCACTAAATGATATTGATAATACCAGTAGGGTCGTTATCGTAAACAAGGTGTTTCGTGACATATTCAAACAGGAGTTCCTAGGTATGGCTGGTCGATGTCTAACTGCAATATATACAGCCCAGTAGAGATGCAAGACGCGTAAATCACTCCCTCGTGGAATTCAACCGCCCAAAGAAAAGGCACCCAACTGAAATCGTAGTATTGGCTGTCTAGTGGTGTTCCATCAAGATGTCCAGAAGGAAGGAAATATCCAATCGTAGACTCGAAGTGAATGTCTACTCTGTCTGTAGCTTCTGGAGCGATTAGAGTTTCAATATCTACAATCCAAAGTCCTGCATGGTAATGAGAGATGTACAGTCTTGCATCCCAAGTTCCACCATGTGATTGATCTGTTTCTGGGGTGGTCTCAAAGTATCCTGTGTCTAGGTTGTGTGGGCTGAATAGTAACCATTCATCAGCCACCGGATCAAGTTCACAACTTGAGCCGAAGCAGTGGTCTTCTGCGTACGGTATTTCCCAATCTCTAGTCATTGTAATCTCAAATCTGAAGTTTCCATTTTCTTCAGAATATTCTGTTGTGTCCAATAGGTAAACGATTCCTGTGCCCTCATACAAGTCAAGGCATTCTACTGCTGCTGAGACGTAATGGCGTGGCTTATCGCCAAGGCCGAGATGAGATACATCTAGCATTTCAGGAACCGGTTCGGCATAGTGAATGTAAGACACTCTTCCTCCATTCTCATTGCCGGTTGTTCCGCTGTCTGGTTGGCCATCGTCATCCAAATCGAGGAAATCCATCCAAGAGCCAACTTCGGGCGCCCTCCAGCGGCATGTAAGCGGGTTTCCTTGGCCTGCTTTACATGTAGATGCCATCATTGAGTAGAGTTCAGGAGAATTTACTGGATGAGGTACGTCTGTTACGTCACCAATTCTCAAACCCGCTTCCCAGTATGAGCCGTAGACGAATGTGCGACCATATCTTGGGTCTTCAGTATCTTCACCTGGCCACTTTTGAACCGTCATATCGTGGATGTAAATCCAGCCACCTCTGGTAGTCTCCCATGCTACCTCATACTCTCCAACCTTGATGATAGTATGACCAAAGCCTGAGCCTGGCGTTCCCGGTGCAACTTGAGCTGCACTTCCCTGGAGGTTTAGGTGAGCGATGGTTACTCCACCGCATGCTTCTCCAATCGCCGAGTCGCACTGCTCGTAGTCTGGGTTGGCTACGAAAATGTACCACTCGCCATCAATCATATGTGGATACAGATTGTGTGGACCGCTTGGATGGTCTGAGTCATACCACGAGTCGACGTAGGTTGGGTTTGTTTTGTCGGTAACGTCAATCAGTGTAACAGATACCTGAATTGGGTCGCTCCATTCTCCGACATTTGGATCTGCATAGCCAGAATCCACGAGTTGATTTTGCAAGATAACGTACTCGTTCCCATTGTACTCAAGGTACTTGACATCCAAAACTTGTGTATTAGGGTCATTGTAAACGCCAACAACTTGGGGGTCTGAAGAATTTGTAACATCGACTATGTGCATGTCATTCCATCCCGCTTGGTAAGTGTATACATTGCCGTCGGGCGAACGTGCGACAGAAACTTCTGCGTTTCCAGGAGAAGTTAGTGGATTGAATGCTATCTGCTCGATATTATCGGTTCCAGCAACGTGTTGACTAGCATTGGAATGGTCGTGTCCTTCGCCCTGAAATAGAGGGTCTCCAGCGTGAAAGTGAGGTTTGACCTCACTTGTTTCAGTCGTCTCGTCTTCAGCGATTAGCAGAACTGTCATCGACGATGCAAATAAAACAACGAAAATACCCAGTGCCACCCCTTGGCTGTTCATGTACCTGCGGCACTCTTCCTCCGTATTGTATTTATTCTCAAGTCGAGTGGGAAATCTGATGCGCATCCTTACTGTTGCCCTATGCCTTGTGATGCTTGCATCCCCTGTTGTTGGCCATGAACTACAGATTTACACAGTGATTGTAAACTCGGAGGGAGGGCAGCCTGCAGACATTCCAAACGGTACACTGAAGGAAGGAGATTCGGTTTGGTTTTGGATGAAAGACACCACAGAAAACGCAACTTTGGTTATCTTAATTGAGAAGGATGGTGCTACTGCAAGTTCTGGAGATTTAGTGTTCGAATGTGAACTTGATGAAAACGGGTCTAAGGTAAACGAGGATTGCAACACAAGGTACGATTTCGTATTCAATCCTCATAATTCTGCAGGTGTTTGGAATTTCACTTTCCTGACATACGTCAATGACACGTTAATCAAGACCAGTGACGGCTCAGTAGACATTCAAGTTGACTTGCACGATGAAATGCACGAAAATGAGACCGTGGTTGCTGAAGATGCGAAATCGGATGCAGAACTCTCAACCAAATCGATTGCCGGAATTATGGCTGTAATTTCCCTGTTTGGAATCTTGTTCATCGCTTCGCAAATGGGCGAATCAAACAAATTTGAAGAAGAGTAATCTCAAACCTTCAAATTGGCTTGGCGTGCTAGCAGTACGATCTTCATACTGTGCTCCAGCATTGCAGCATTTGCCCATGCATCATCCAAATCTGCACCTACGCAGTATGCTCCATGGCCTCGAATTACGACACACTTGCTTCCACCCATCTTTAGGGCTTCAGCAGTCTGCCTTAGGAAATCGTCAGGATTTTCATCATCGGTATCTACGATGACGATTTTACCCAACATTTTCTTTCCAACCTCGTCTATTGGCGAGCATAGAATCAGGTCTTTCTCACAACTTGCTGCAGTAGTGTGTGCCCCCATCATGTGAATACATGCGGCTGGACCTCCTGTTTCGAGTGATGTCGCCGCCAATAATACCTCTAATACTCTCCAATCACTTGGTGCATTTTGAGGTGCGCCTTGACCGAGTCTAGCGCCGACAATTCCTCTTTCATTCAGTCTTGATAGTGTAGTTCCAGCCTTCGTCGAAATCATTACTCCTGGCATACCTGGATGTAGCATTGAGATAGTTCCCATATTCGCTCGGACAAGTTGTTCTCTGTCTAGTTGCCTTGCTAATCGTGCAATGTCGGCTACGAGGTGGTCGGGAACCACAATGTCTGATGCCAATACTGCTGGAGGCATTGGTTGTGTTTCCAGTTCCTCGATAACATCGGCTGCACCAGCTAGTGACTTCCTGAGACTGTGAACCTCATTTGATAGTTTAATCACTTCTTTTTCTGCTGCTTTTGCTCTGTTAGATACGTCGGTCTTTACGACCTCTGCTGCAGATTCTTGTGGTTGTTCTGCTGCTGGTTCCTCTTCTACTGGTGTTTCTTCGGAGGTGGTTTCTTCTGCAACCGTTTCCTCCTCAGACTCTGAAGGTTCTTCCCCTGTGGCTTCAACGGGTTCATCTGTAGTTTCTTCCGCGGATTCTACTGCGGCGGTTTCTTCTGCAGCCGCTTCAGTTGAGGATTCTTCCTTTACCTCGGGTTTAGAAGGTGATTCTTTGGTTTCTTCCACTTGCTCTTCTTTCTGTTTTTCAACAGCAGGTTCTTTGTCTTCAGAATGTTGTGGGTCAGGAAGTCCTTCTGGAGGGCCTGGTAATGGCATGTTAGGATCACCCGGAGGCAGTCCAGAGGGTGGGCCGCTTGGTGGACCTGGAGGGCCACTTGGAGGGCCCGATGGTGGACCGCTTGGAGGACCGGATGGAGGGCCCGATGGTGGACCGCTTGGTGGGCCACTTGGAGGGTCGGGTGGTCCTGAAGGAGCGGGTGGGCCTGCTTCTGTAGAGTTTTCAGCAAGTTCTTCACTTGCGTTTTCTTCTGCAGGCTGGTCTTGAACGACCTCGGTTGTAACTTCAGTAACAGGTGTTTCAGTGGATTCCTCTGTTGAGGGAGATTCTGCTTGTTCGCCAGATTCCTCTTCCGTAGATGCATCGCTATCAGGAGTGGTTTCGGGTACTTCCATTTCCTCCAAACCACCGAATGCGCCGCCAAACATATCATCTGCTGCAGTGTTTTCTGCATCCTCTCTTGCTTTCTCTGCTGAGGTTTTTGGGCCGGCCACGTTCTCTCCCCATACGGGCCACAGAGCGCGGCTTAAATATGCGTTGTCACACGGTGGCCTGCTGCCCGCGTGGTGTAGTGGTCTATCATGAAGCGTTGTCGATGCTTCGACCCGGGTTCAAATCCCGGCGCGGGCGCCTAAC
>WTIA01000022.1 GCA_011522915.1 Methanobacteriota archaeon | reverse complement strand
CCGCGACCGATGGATTAAGAGTCCATCGCTCTACCTGACTAAGCTACAGGCCCAAGCCTGCCTCCAGCATTCCGTATTTAATTTAATCCGAATTTATTCCCAATATGAATTACCAATTTACTCGTTTGTGATGGTAGTACCACTATCACCTCTTAGAGCCATTAATGCATCACCTGGTTGACAAATAATTGATTTCCCATCTTTTTTCTTCTCTGCATATTCGATTAAAGACGTAACTTTTGGGCCCATGGAACCAGGCGGAAATTCTCCTTGCTCACCAAACAATTTTGCTTCCGCTACGCTCATTGTTCTGTGTACTTTCTCATTTTCTTTTCCAAAGCTGGTTCTTATCGCGTCAATTGCTGTTGAGATTATCAAAGCATCAACATCCATCTCGATTGCAAGCAAAGAACTCAGCCTGTCTTTATCGATTACAGCTGGAATTCCTTGGTAATATTCACCATTTTTTGTAACTGGAATACCACCGCCACCACAGCATATTACAATTGCATTTTTTCCGATCAATGACCTGATTATTTCAAGATCCAATATCCGGATTGGCTTTGGAGATGCAACTACACGTCTTGGACCGATTACCGTTTCTGCAATATCCCAATCCTCTGACATAACTTGTTTATCTGACAACACTGGACCAACTGGTTTAGTCGGAAACTCAAAGGCAGAATCTTCAGTGTCCACCTCAACCCTTGTCAGAACTACAGCTGTAGCCTCAGGCCTTGACCGCCTCATAAGAATAGAATCCAAGTTAATTGAAAGCGAGTGTCCAATCATTCCTTGTGTTGCTGCAACCCAATCATCCATAGGTTGGGAAGAGTCTAATGACATTAAATGTCCTACTTGCGGCCCATTCCCGTGTGTCAAAATTACTCGCCATCCTGCCTCAAGTAGGTCGATTACATCGCTCATAACTTTTGCAAGTATCATGGCTGTTCCCTGTTGGTTGTCACCAGTCGGAGATGACAAGGCGTTGCCGCCGATTGCATAGACTACAGTTCTCATCACTACCTAGAAATCAATCAGACTAGCGTTTGATGCTTTCCCATTCCTGGCCACAAATCTAACCGCTTTTTTGTAATTCAAAACCTTTTGACGGTGAAAACATCAAATCCCCTATTCCACTTCAAGCTTCATGGTCGGAGAGATATCACCGGACGGGAATTTTGTTTGGGATGGAGTAGAATGGAAACCTAATCCTGAGAAGACTGTTGAAGAGGTTCAGGTCAATGATATTGCGAATAATCATGAAGAATTGGGAATCCAAGAGGACAATTTAGACTCAAATTGGCAACCTGTTCCTGAAAAGTCAGAAGATGGAGGCAAAGGGAAATTGATTGCTATGAGTATTGTTGGGTTGCTAATTTTAACAGCCCTCAGTTGGATTGTATACGCGTTTGTAATCGACCCCATGTTGTTCCCAGAACCCTACAATAAAGAGAAATTTTTCTCTGTGATAGATGACCAACCTACAGAAGATGAGGTAATGTCTGGCGAGTTGGGTTCATGGACATGTAACATCGAGCTAGAAATGGAAGAAGATGGCATGAAAATTAGAACCTACTTTGACATATATGTATCGAAAGACTCTGCAAGGAGTTACTCAAAAATATCTGCAGGAATTTTTGGCTGGAGTTCAACAGATGTATGGGTAGATAACTCGGAAATAGTTTGGAAAAGCGAAGATGTCGAAGGTGCAGAGGTAAATAAAGTGAAAATATCTAGCCTAGAATCTAGTCCAGTTGACGAACTTATTGCCAACTCATCCACAGAAGTGGAAATGTGCTTTTTGCACCATGACATAGTTGAAAGTATGAAGAATAACCCCGACCAAAAATTCTCCTCAGAAAAAGAAAGATTCCCGGATGAAGAAGGAGAAAGGGCGGTTAAAGTAGAAACAAGAATGGAGATCGATGGTGAGGATGGCGAAATGAAAATCGCTGTCTACTTCGACGATGATGAAAACATTCTGGGTACAAGAATCACCAACTCAACTTTCGAATGTGTCATAACCTCAGGTCTCAAATCATTTTCAAAGCCTGTATGGGCCGGCATTCCTCCAAATGCGCCAATGTTACTGGAATTAGAAGAAGATTTCATCTTTGGAGAGGTTCACTCATCTGCTGTAAAAACACAATATAATGCTACATACGAATTTATTGGTTCTGAGCAGAAAATAGTAATCTTTGAAGAAGATTACGACTATGAAAATGATATCGAAAATAATACAATTATCCACGAAGTGTCTCTTGAAGACGCAATGAATGAAGGAGTAACCATTCAGGTTTTGAATTCTTATGATGAAGATGTTAATTGTACAATCAATTACAGCGACGTCGATTCTGACTCTAGCATTTCGCCGGGAGATACTGTGAGCATCACATGCGAAGAAAGTGTGATGTATGGATACAAAATTGGAATCGCAGATGGAAACGGAATAGCACACCAAGTTGACATGCAAGTTCCTTGGATATCTCCAATTTTCACAATTATCGCTCTATTGGGCGCAGCAGTGCTGGTTTCACGAAGAGATTAATGTTTCAAAAATCAAGCGAGTCATTCAAGGACAATGCCTTGCTGGCAGGGTCATGGCGAAGGAGTTCTGGATTGGAGATGTCCAGGCAGGCGCACATGATGGCGCTGAGGTTGAATTGAAGGGCTGGATTAAGAGATCTCGTGGTTCAAATAAAATCAGATTCGTTGTACTTAGAGACTCTACAGGTACAATTCAATGCGTGGCAAAACGAGATGTCATTGGCGATGATTCGTTCGAATCCCTCAAGGGGGCACTCATTGAAGCCTCATTGATTCTGAAGGGGACTGTAAACGCAGATGAAAGGGCACCCGGCGGTCATGAACTAATCGTGAGCAGTGCACAGGTTATCGGTCCTGTAAACCCTGAAACCCCATTCCCTATCACTGAATCTGCTATGGAAGCAGCTGACGGAGGGGAAACTGAATTCCTTCTCGACAATAGACACCTATACCTTAGAACCGGTAGAATGACTGACATGTTGAAGATTAGGTCCAGCGTATTTGGGGCAATTCATTCCTATTTCCGTGGAAGAGATTTCACAGAATACCAAGCACCAAACTTTGTTGCTGGAGCTGTTGAAGGTGGTTCAACACTATTCGAAGTTCCTTACTTTGGAAGGAAAGCTTACCTCACTCAATCTTGGCAACTCTATGCGGAAGCAGCAATGCCAGCACTAGAGCGACTTTACACAATTGCACCATCTTTCAGAGCAGAAAAGAGCAGAACTCGCAGACACTTGACTGAATTCTGGCATGCTGAAATGGAAGTTGCTTGGGCATCAAACGCTGAAATCATGTCACACGGAGAAGGGCTGGTCCGCCACATTGCAAAGACCGTCCTCGATGAGCGTGAATCTGAACTAAACAGTATAGACAGAGACCTTGATTTGTTAGCAAGGTACGCTGACAACCCATATCCAAGAATGCGCTACGATGAGGCTGTTGAAACCCTTCAAGGAATGGGAATTGAAATCGAGTGGGGTCAAGACCTAGATTACTCCAAAGAGAAGGTACTCACACAAGATTTCGATGTTCCACACTTCCTAACACACTATCCAAAGGTTGCAAAGCCATTCTATCACAGAGTTGACCCAGATGATGGAAACTATGTTTTGTGTCACGACCTTCTGGCACCAGAAGGTTATGGAGAGATTATCGGCGGTGGAGAGAGAACCTGGTCTGAAGAAGAGATTCTTGCAAGAATCGATGAGGAGGGCGTTCCAAGAGAGCCGTACCAATTCTACATTGACACACGAACATACGGAGGAGTCCCACACGGTGGATTCGGACTAGGTGTAGACAGAGTATGTTCTTGGTTATCGGGAGCAGACCACATCAGAGAAGTCATTCCATTCCCAAGAGACTCTAGAAGAGTTACTCCATGATTTGCTTCTTGATTGCTTCAAGGACATCAAGCAAATTACGACTTCTGATTGTCATTTTAGCTACTGCTACAGGTTTTTCATCCCATGGATTGAAACAAATTGACAACTCACTCTCTTGAAACATCCCAATGTCACCTGCACTATCCCCAATGGATATTGTGCGCTCTTTTGGAATTTCTAGACGCCTCTGCAGCATTTTGACGATTGAACCTTTACCGTTCATTTGAACTTGATAGCGACCATAATCATCAATTGAGCCATCATTTTTCTCCAACCATCCATTTGTGAAAACATGGAATTTGGTATCGACTCCTCGGTGACGATTTATGCCGCCCCAGCGTCTTCTCCAAGGCTCATCACTTGGGAACATGCATGCAATGTCTCGTGCTGTTTCCTGCATTCCGCCACTGATGATTGCGACTTCATGACCTTCGTTTACAATCCACTGCAGACATTCATGAATCCCTTCCATTAGAGGAGTTCCCTCGCATAATTCGCGCATTTTTTCATCTGTAATTTCCGGATAAGACCGCTTGATTAAAGCAAGATCGAGTTTCAACCAATCCCATTCATCTAATTTACCTTGATTGTACAAGTTGAAAGCATCCTCGTTAGATATTCCAAGTCCATCATACACATATTGCCATGTAGACATGTGGTCTACCAATACACGATCCATATCAAAACAAATTAGATGCTTCATTGCAAAACCTCATTGGTCTTTTGGCCATTGATTGTATTGAGATTGAATTTGTTTTACCTGTTTGCCCATAATGTACAAAATTAGTCCAACCATCATCGCAAATAAACCCATCAAAGTAACAGCGATGACCGCCAAACCTACACCGACCGAGGTTTGATTCCATTCAGTAAAGTTATCTAACACATCTCCAGATAGTCTGTACCCAACCCAAAACAAAACCACTCCAGGAATACCAAACAACAGAAGAGGGTGTCTGGACTCTAACATCCAGTAGAATAGTTGTGCAAATCTAGACGCTGAAGCCAATGATTCTCTTTGCTGGACTTTTGGAGCAGGTTTTGAATGAAGAACTCGAACTCTTAGACCCTGATCGAGTTCTAATGGTGTTTGGTCTGCATTAGAATTTGAAAGTGCTTCAAGTCCGCCATGAGTTGCTGCTAAATGAGAAATCACTGCATCCGAGTAGATTATCTCTTGTGGATTGGAGTTGTCACTCTCTTCGCTACTAAATGACATGTGAACATCCCAATTTTCTTTAGCACGGTTAACCAATAATGGCATATCTCTTAATTTGAACCTACTTGAAATATTTATCAGTAATGTACATTCTGCTGGATTGTTATTGTACAATACTTTGCTAAGTGTAGGAACCAAAATATCGCCATCATGATCTATTACTTCGCAATCAACTTTTTTTGCCATCTCTTTAGTATCATCCGTACTACCCAAATCAAGAATAATTACTTCGTTCGATAACTCCCTAGCCCTAACCACTAAGGAAACCAACCGCAACTCGAAGTCTTTGCCCATCAGCACGATTTTCAACGACTCCATGCAAATGCGGCTACCTTCTTAGTCATGAAGTTCATGGAAGATTTTTGATGAAACCTATTGTTTACAGCAATCAAATGCCATACCATCACAAATAAGACAATGCTTCCTCAAGAACAGTGCTATCTGCCCAGTATTCTTTATTCTTCCAAATTGTCTTACCTGTTCCATCCAAGATAGTGAAAGAAGGCGTTGCGGGAGTTTCAAAGGCTTTGGCAAAGTCGTAGTCTGTTTCCTTACCTTTTTCGACATCGATTGCTGGTTGGCCATCATAGGTAAGCAAGACAGGCCAAAGCGAATTGGTGGAACTCTCGTTGGACGCATACGTGTTGATCATCTCTTCTCTAGATTCAAATGAAGGATATCGGTGAATTGTTATGATTCTGGTATCGTTTGAGATATTGCCACTGCGCATTTCATCAGAAATCATCTCAGTCCAATCATGGCAACCACTGCACCCAGTCGACACCCACAAAATCATGGTGTTTTGACCGTCTGCATCCCCAAGCACATCCATTGTTTCTCCTCTGTCTATTTCCCTTCCAGCTGTGTCAGCGACTAGGTTCAAACGCTCGGGAGGCTGGAATTCATTTTCACTAACAGGTTCCTCCACTTCGACAGGAGTTGTGCAACCTGGCAGCAGTAATATCAGAGCGACGGTAATATGCGCCAAGTTGATTCGCATGTTGGCCAATCTAATTTTTCGGTTTTGAAGATTTGTTTTCAAAAGGATGATGTTATCAGCCGAATATAGGTCGGAGTTCTATGTACAAGGGGATGAAAATTGCGGTCGTCATCCCCGCTCGTAACGAAGAGAAACATCTTCCAAATGTTCTCGCAACAATCCCTGATTTCGTTGACGAAGTTGTAGTAATTGATGACGGTTCTACAGACAAAACCCCTGAATTGGTTGGAGATGCTAGTTTAGTGCAACTAAATGGAGAAGGAGTTGGAGCCGCAATAGATTCAGGACACCAATTCTTGTTGGAAAAACTTGACGAAGAATTCATCTCTGTTGTAATGGCTGGCGACGGGCAAATGGACCCCGCAGACATGAAAGGTCTAATCGAGCCAATAATCTCAAGAAAAGCACACCATGTTAAGGGTGAGAGAACCGATAGGGCAGGCAAAATGCCAACGCACAGACGATTTGGAACATTTCTTCTATCATCACTAACAACTCTGGCCTGTGGCCAAAGAATTAGGGATTCACAATGCGGCTACACCGCAACTAGTAGTAAGGTGTTGAAATCGTGGAATTGGAATGATTCATGGAAAGGATATGGATATCCAAATTGGTGGTTAATTCGACTATCTGAAAATGGCTGGAGGGTAGCCCACGTACCTGTCAAGGCAATATACGAGGGGCAAAAAAGCGGAATAAGATTATACTCATTTTTCCCAAAGGTCTCGATAATGCTGATGGTTGGTTTACACATGAGAATTTTCCGTAATACTCTAAACAGGCCAAGTATTGCGTTGCCATTGACTTGGGTAACTTACTTGGCTGGATGGGTTTACAACCCATTTTTGTTTGTGGCTACTCATATATTTGACAGAATACACGTAAAAGGGGTTTTGAGGGATTGAAAATGAGGGCTCCTGGAAGATACGCTCATGCACGCCACATATTAGTTGGCTCAAAATCAGAAGCCCAGGCTATACTTGATGAAATCAAGAGCGCAAAAAAACCTCTGAAGGTTTTCAAGAAAATGGCTAGAGATTACTCAACATGTCCAACATCTGAGAAGAAAGGTGACTTAGGTGAATTCCATGAACGGCAGATGGATCCAGTCTTCTCAAAGCAAGTCTGGTCGCAAGAGTTAGAACAATGCGACTGCTTTATCAAAACAAAATTTGGCTTCCACCTAATATGGGTTCACTCCAGAGACGAATAACTATTC
>WTIA01000112.1 GCA_011522915.1 Methanobacteriota archaeon | reverse complement strand
TGACAATACCGTTAGCATCGATGTCGAATGTGACCTCGATTTGTGGTACGCCACGAGGCGCTGGCGGGATTCCCATCAAGTGGAATTGGCCTAGGCTTACGTTATCCTTTGCGAATTCTCTCTCACCTTGTAGGACGTGAATTTCTACAGCAGGCTGGTTGTCGCTTGCGGTTGAGAACACTTCCGAGCGGCGGCTAGGAATTGTTGTGTTTCTCTCAATCATTGTAGTGGTTACACCACCGAGGGTTTCGATACCCAGAGTTAGTGGAGTAACGTCCAGCAGAAGGATATCAGAGACACCTTCGTCTCCAGCGATGATTCCTGCTTGTAGAGCAGCTCCCATTGCAACCGCCTCATCAGGATTGATTCCTTTGAACGGAGACTTACCCGTCTCTTTCTCGATAGCGGTTTGTACTGCAGGAACACGGGTTGAGCCACCGACAAGAATGACCTTATCCACTTCACCCTTTGATAGGCCAGCATCCTTCATTGCTTGTCGTGTTGGTTTCATTGTCTTCTCAACAAGCGGAGCAATTAATTCTTCGAACTTAGCACGTGACACTGTAATGTCAAGGTGCTCTGGCTGCCCATCCTTCATTGTGATGAATGGAAGATTGACCTGAGATTGTCCGGTTCCAGACAACTCGATCTTTGCTTTCTCTGCTGCTTCCTTCAGTCTGCTCATCGCTTGGACATCCTTTGCTAGGTCGATTCCAGATGTCTTCTTGTATTCAGCAACTAAGTAGTCGATTAGAACTTCATCAAAGTCGTCGCCACCGAGTTTGTTGTTACCCGCAGTTGCCTTTACTTCGATTTGCGGCTGTCCATCAACCTCGTAAATTTCGAGAACGGATACATCGAATGTACCTCCTCCAAGGTCGTATACAAGGATAGTTTGGTCCTCTTCTTTGTCAACCCCATAAGCAAGAGCCGCAGCGGTTGGCTCGTTGATAATTCTCAAGACTTCCAGACCAGCGATTCTTCCAGCGTCCTTTGTTGCCTTTCTTTGAGCATCGGTAAAGTAAGCAGGACATGTGATTACAGCCTGCGTCACTGTTGTACCTAGGTAAGCTTCGGCGTCAGCCTTCAACTTTTGTAGAATGAATGCTGAAACCTCTTGTGGAGTATATTCAGAATCGTCGACCTTGGTCTTCCAATCAGTTCCCATGTGTCTCTTGACAGAGATCATGGTTCTCTCGTGGTTGGTAACCGCTTGTCGCTTTGCGGTTACTCCTACCATGCGCTCTCCGCCATCTTTAGCGAATGCTACAACAGACGGGGTTGTTCTTGCGCCTTCTGCGTTTGCAATGACTACGGCTTCACCGTTTTCGATTGTTGCAACACAAGAGTTGGTTGTTCCTAGGTCTATTCCAATTACATTTTTCTTAGCCATATTTTCACTTCCGTTAATTTCCGAATTCAAAATATCGGGATTCCTCCGTCGTCTTCGTCATCATCGTCGTCTGCAAGGTCTACGCTTACATCCGATGAGACTGGAGCATGATCGTCTTCAACACCATCATCGATGTCTTCACTCTTGGTTTCCAAGGCAGAGCCTTGAGGGGTTAATTTCAGTGTGATATCGAGAATCCCGTTATTTATCGACCAATCAACAACGTCATCACACTGATGTGGTAACTCGATTTGTGCTAGTGGAGGCTCTGATGGGTCAGAGAGCACCTGGAGCAATTCTCCACCGCTCGATAATGCGACTTCTATCTCATCAAAGTCAGTTCTAGTTGAGAAGTCCACGGTGATTGACATATTCCACCCAGAGAGATAGATGTTTTCAGAGGGTAATCTGAGAATTTCGTTGTCTGGTCCCTCTTCTTCGATGTCGACTTCAACTGGTGCAGCGTCTACCTTGACGTCTACTCCTAGATTAGACAACATTTCATCTAAAGGCTTTCCAGATTGGAATAGTTTGGAAATGTCCGAGATGTCGAAATTGAAGTTTACATCTCCTTTTGCCAATCTTTCCGGGTCAATTCCCATCGCTTCGAACTTGGATTGGAACTGCTTCATCATGGCTTTTAGTTGATTAATATCAACGCTCATGCCCATCTTTTGGAACATTTCAGCCATTTGTTCAAGCATCTTTTCTTCCCAATCTTCTGCCATGATTTTCCACCACTACTTAACCATCGGTTGTATAGTCGGAGCAGTTGCCCATATATGAAGTCCACGCTTGCTAATTCTCAACAGTTTAAGACGAGGTGTCGAGTGGGTGGGTCGATGGCGGAAGAGACCATTCTCGAATCTACAGAGAGAACGAGTGGTCGCGACGCCCTTCGAAAGAACGTCCAAGCGGCTATAGCCTTGGCCGGAGCAGTTCGCTCTACACTCGGTCCAAAGGGTCTTGACAAGTTGCTGGTCGATGACCATGGCGAAACTCTTGTCACAAATGATGGTGTTACCGTTCTAGAAACAGCGAAGGTCGAACATCCGGTTGCTAAAATGATAATCAGCGCATCATCTACACAAGACCGAGTGGCGAGAGATGGCACAACTACAACGGTTGTGATATGTGCTGAAATGCTTAGAAACGCATGGCAATTGGTTAGACAGGGAGTACACCCTTCCATTATCGCCAGGGGGTTCGCCCAAGCTGAAGCATTTGCTCTATCATCTCTTGAGGAGTTATCTATCAACGCAACACCAGAACAATTAGAATCAGCAATCAAAACTTCGCTAGCAGGTAAGTTGGACAAAGGCATGGAAAAGCACCTTGCAAGCCTTTCTCTAGAAGCAGGGCAGGTCATCCTCACGAATGGCAGAGCAGATCCCACCAGGGTCAAAATCATCAAACAGACCGGCGGAACTATGCAAGACTCAGCCTTGATAACAGGACTAGCACTTGCAAAAAGCCGAATTCACCCAGAGATGAAAGAACGTGGAGGACCGGGCTCAATCTTGATTCTCGATGGTGGTCTGGAGAGGAAGAAACCTCAGTTTGAGACAAAACTCAACATAACCTCAGCGGGAATGATAGATGCTTTTAGGAAAGCAGAATCAAAGGCAGTACTTGACCAAGTAGAGAATTTGGTTGCAATAGGCTGTGACCTTCTAGTCTGCAAAGAAGGTGTGGACGATGAAGCAAGGCAAGCACTATCAAAGCATGGAATTCTAACTTATCGTAGGGTTGAGAAAACTGATTTAGACTTACTTTCAAGGGCGTGTGGTGCGAACCTCGTTCCAGATGCAGGAAGAGCAACAAAGGATGATTTGGGTGCATTCATCAAAACTAGAGAGGAACTCCGTGGTGGTGTTAACCACTGGATACTTGATGCTGAGGACAGTGGAGCCACTCTAATCGCTAGAGGAAGCACTCAGAGCGTTCTAGACGAGGTCGAAAGGTGCTTCGCAGACGGATTGGGTGTGGCTTGTCAATTATTGGAAAATCCAGTCTTACTTCCGGGCGCAGGTGCAACTCAGGTTGCTTTGGGACGACGTCTTCGTAGATTTGCAGAGAGTGTTCCAGGTCGAGAACAATTAGCAATCGAAGCTTGGGCGGATGCACTAGAATCAATACCAAGAGCGCTAGCAGCAAACGCCGGTTTTGACGGGATTGATTCTTTGCTAAAGCTTACTGCAGCACACAATGAGTTTGGAGATAATATAGGCCTAGATCTCAATGATGGAAATGCCAAAGATACAGTTTCACGTGGAATACTGGAGCCAATGAGCATTACCAGACAGGCAATATCGGGTGCGACCGAGGCTGCAATCAGTATATTGCGAATCGATGATGTGCTTTGGGCGCAGATGGATGCTCAGATTCCGGACGATGTTCAAGAAAGAATACAAGGCTTTGGTGCAGAATAAGCAATCTCGTCTTTAATTCAGATAGTGATATCGTGCTGTTACACCTTTAGGTTCAAGTATCGACTCCGATGTAGGTCATTTATGGGCGAGTCCGGAAATAGACGAATCTTGGTTACCGGCGCTCTTGGGCAAATAGGGATGGAACTGCTGTTTGCCTTGCAAAACAAGTTTGGCTATGAAAATGTGATTGCATCCGACATCAGAGAACCTGAGGAGTTAAGCAAGCTGGAATTCAGATATGAAAAACTCGATGTTCTTGATGCTAAGCAAATGGAGAGCATAATTCGAGATAACAAAATCGACGAAGTATACCATTTAGCCGCCCTGCTATCAGCAACAGGGGAAAAAAATCCACAATTGTGTTGGAAGATTAACATGGATGGGCTAATGAACGTTCTAGAGTTAGCTAAGAAATACAAATTCAGAATTTTTGCCCCCTCTTCAATTGCAGTGTTCGGTGCAGATACGGGTAAAATCGCAAGACAGGATTCACCTCTAAATCCAGCAACAATGTATGGGATAACCAAAGTGGCAGGTGAGTTGATGGCTGAGTATTATCACTCAACACACGGTGTTGACATCAGGGGCCTTCGCTATCCAGGATTGATTTCTTGGAAGGTGATGCCCGGTGGCGGTACCACAGATTATGCAGTAGAGATTTTCCACAAGGCGGTTGCATCCGAGGTCTACACCTGCTTCGTTAGAGGGGATACGAAATTGCCGATGATGTACATGGATGATGCAATAAAGGCAACCATACAATTAATGGATGCACCTAGTGAAAATCTTTCGATTCGAGGTGGATACAATCTGCCTAGTCTAACGTTTACGGCAAAGGAATTGTATGATAAAATCAAGGAGAAGATTCCAGATTTTGAGTGCAATTTCGTACCAGATCACCGCCAAGAATACGCAGATTCTTGGCCAGATGAAACGGAAGGCAACCTTTCCAAGGCGGAGTGGGGCTTCGAATTAGATTTTGATTTAGATTCGATGTGCGACGTGATGATTCAATCACTTCGCCAATAAAACTGGAATGCTCAAACGCGACCCAATGTTGAAAGGGGAGGCGCGACCGCCTCAAAGCCCGTTGAAGGACATGAAGTATGTCGTTGTCTCGGGAGGCGTCCTCAGCGGACTAGGCAAAGGCGTTACTGCTTCAAGCATCGGTGTTCTTCTAAAAAGCGCTGGACTAAGAGTCACTGCAGTCAAAATCGACCCCTACCTGAATAGCGATGCGGGAACGATGTCTCCGTTCGAACACGGCGAAGTTTTCGTTCTCGACGACGGCGGCGAGGCAGATTTGGACCTTGGCAACTATGAGAGATTCTGTGATTTGAATCTCTATCGTGACAATAATATCACAACTGGGAAAATATACTCAAAGGTGATTGAGGCAGAAAGAAGAGGAGATTATCTTGGAAAAACAGTCCAAGTTATTCCTCATATAACCGATTCAGTGCAAGATTGGATTGAAGAAATATCTTCGGTCTCTGCAGATGGAAGCGGTTTGCAACCAGAAGCCTGTGTAATCGAGTTAGGCGGAACGGTTGGAGACATCGAATCATCTCCGTTCATAGAAGCACTGAGACAATTCCAGTTTAGGGTTGGAAGAGAAAATATCTGTTTTGTACATGTCTCACTTGTTCCAGTGATGGGTCCGGTGGGTGAACAGAAGACAAAACCTACTCAGCACACTGTCAAAGAATTGCGTGGGCTTGGAATTAACCCTGACGTTCTTGTTTGTAGGGCAGAAACTCCTCTTACTCAAGAGGTCAGAGAAAAGTTAGCAGCCTTCTGTCATGTCTCTCCAAATGCTGTAATGAGTGCACACGATGTTTCCAACATCTACAGAGTTCCGTTATTGTTGAGAGATCAGGGAATCTGTGAAGCACTTGGAATAGACTGTAATGCGACCGATATGATGTCTAAATGGGAAGCAATGGCTGACCATGTCGACAATTTAGGTGACGACATTCACATCGCAATGGTCGGGAAGTACACAGGCCTCACCGATTCCTATCTATCGGTAATCAAAAGCCTACAGCATGCTTCTTATGCAGTAAACCGCACTTTAGTAATCGATTGGATTGAAGCAAGCAATCTAGAAAATGAATCTCATTCCGATTGGGATGTTCTCAAAGCAGCGGACGGTGTTTTGGTACCAGGTGGCTTTGGAGACAGAGGAATAGAGGGTAAAATCCTAGCAGCACATTACGCTCGAACAAATAATGTTCCATATTTAGGAATCTGCCTAGGTTTGCAGATTGCAACCATCGAATTCTGTCGAAATGTGCTTGGGCTCGAGGGTGCAAACTCTACAGAATTCGATGAAAACACACCCCACCCAGCTGTGGTGTTCATGCCTGAAATTTCAAAGACACACCTTGGTGGAACAATGAGACTTGGTAGTCGCCCAACGATCTTCCAAGTTGATGATTGTATGACTCGCCGTCTTTATGGAGGCGCTTCACAAGTAGATGAACGCCATAGGCATCGCTATGAGGTAAATCCTGATTTGATTGAAAGAATAGAGGCTGAAGGACTTGTTTACGTCGGCAAAGATGAAACGGGACAACGTTGTGAAATTTTCGAATTAGAAGGTCACCCATACTACGTCGGAGTTCAATATCACCCTGAATTCAAAAGCCGTCCTCAAAAGCCAAGTCCACCTTTCCTTGGTTTGCTAAAAGCGGCATCCGGTGAAACGGTTTGATACTCGACAATTGAGATTGTGAGTTTATTCAACATTGATTTGCCAATTTACTCCAAACTTATCCTCAACCCAGGCAAAGAGTGTTGAAAATCCGTAATTACCCGGTGGCATGTGTGTTTTGCCACCAGCCCCCAAAGATTCTGCAAGGTGCTTGAGTGAGTCTTCATCCTCCTTTTCGAGGAAAAAAGAAATTCCTGGAGTAATACTCCATTCGTGAGAAATTAGACTATCGCTAATCATTATTTCTTGACCATCTATCGAGAATATTGCCAACATTACAAGCTCTTCATGAGGCTCAGCATGAAGTTTTATTGAAACCAAAGAAAAACTAGTAAAAATGTTTGAATAGAAATCAAGTGCTTCTTTCGCTTTCTTTTCAATTGTGATAAATGGACGCATAGTATGGTCATGCGGTGTCTGGTAATAGAATTGATTGATGAAAAACCCATTTTCGTAATTTTAACTAGTCGCTGTAATGTAAGAATCATTGTTAATTTCCCATGCTAATTAATAAACCGAAATTGAGAATTAACATCTGTGGAGGTGAAATAAAATATGGATTGGAAAAAAATCGGTTTCGGAGCAAGCCTTGTATCAATACTTGGTAGCATTGGAATTTACTTTAACGGTGATGAAAATTTAGGAATTTTCGTTGGTCTATGGGCTTCAGCAATACTTCTCTTGAGTGAAAGACTAGCTGAAATGCAGGCAGAGTGAAAAAAGAACAAGGATTTAGTCGAATAATATAATCGACGTTGGTTTGTTGGTTACAACATTGTTACATAAGTAACATAAGTCACTCCAGACCTAAAACCACCATGAACAAGAGAATTGCAATATTTTTGGCTCTATCTATGGTAATGGTTTCCTTATCTGGATGCTTGGGCCGTGGTGGTGGAAAAGGAGACGACGACGGTGGCATGGGCTCACCTGAAGAAGTCGATTCTGAAGACTACAATGTCTTG
>WTIA01000132.1 GCA_011522915.1 Methanobacteriota archaeon | reverse complement strand
ACATCGTTGTAGATAACACCAACAACTCTCATGGCAATGATGCAGTTCCTGAGACTACAATTGCTGCCTACGTGTCTGTTGTTTCAGAACCAAGGTCTACGATTTTGCCAAACTGGACGGTTTCTTTGGTGTGTTGTGGCCTTATGATGGCCATTCTAGCAATCCCGCTTGTAATGAATAAAAAATATATGAATGCGGGACTGAGTCTAACCTCTGAAAATCAGCAGTTGGAGAAAGGTTTGGTTCCAACATTGGAACAAGAGTAAGTTTTCAGTACTCCAATAGTGACCAAGCATCTCTTAGATCACGCACATTGACAAGGCCTTTGTCAGATATTTTGAATTCGTTCTTCATTGTTGCATAGACCAAGCTTTGGTCCATGATTGGAGCGTGTAGTCTTGCCCAATCGCCACCGCTGTTTACCGACATTAGGCTATGGCTAAGTCCTTCTCCACTCAATTCTGTTGCAGCCTCAATAATCTGCAATGCATCGTCGTGATTATTGGCAGTTCCACAGAATTTCACAATATTTCCAGCATCTTGATTGTCTCTAACCATAGAAGCGATTGTTGCAGCATCTGGTGTGCCGTTAATATCGTGAATTGAAGCAATAATCTGGCATCCGTTGGCGTTAGCAGCATCTTTCAAAGTGGTGCGAGTAGAATCGTCTATTGAAAGTTCTAAATCGATCCAAGAAACCTTCGAGTCAATCGCTTTTTCGAGGATTTCTATTCTTTCAGATTCGATTCCTGGGAAAAAACCACCCTCGGAAACAGGACGGACAGTGAATATTACAGGAAGGGGCAATCCTTCCTTTAGAGCAGCGATTGAGGCATCAACGTCTACTTCAGACATATCGACTGTGTCCCATGAATTCTCAGGTGGTAATTCGACCCTTTCCCCTTCCTCTTCTTCAGAGATTGTTGGGTCTGGCTTCACAAGATATAATCTGTCAAATCTAACCTCTACCATGTCTGCACCTGCGAGGTTTGCACGTGCAGCTTCATCAGTCATTTCTTCGACGGTTGTGCCATCAAGTGAAACACACACTTTGGGGTCAGCCATGTCTTGGCGACCTGCCTTTCTTCATTAACGGTTGCGATTACTTCAGTTTATCAAAATTAGAAATTATTCGGAGTTTTTGTCAAAATTGGCTATATTTTTTATTCCAAAAATCGCGTGTTTTTTTACCCAACTTTAACTATGTTCATATACCCCCTATTACACCCTATTTTTTGAGTGGAGAGGACTCATTAGAAACCGCCCGAGTATAGCGTTTTTTTCTCATTTTTGCAAGATAAAAATCCCAAAAAAATACGAGTGGCATTTTAGAAGAATAACTGAAACTTTCTAGTGGATTTTCATAACAAAAAAGCAATTACTCGAGGTGAACGAATGACAGATGAATATAGCGCACAAAGCATTCAGGTGTTAGAGGGTCTTGAAGCAGTCCGAAAAAGGCCAGGTATGTATCTTGGAGATCCTCACGACGGTTCCGCTTTACATCACTGCATTTGGGAAGTGGTTGACAATTCTGTGGACGAACACTTAGCAGGCCATACTAATCTTGTAGAAGTATGCCTGAACCTAGATGGTTCACTATCAGTAAGGGATTACGGCAGAGGAATTCCAGTCGATGAGCACGAAGAGTTCAAAATTTCAGCTGCAGAGGTAATAATGACTAAACTTCACGCTGGAGGTAAGTTCGACAATAGCTCTTACAAGGTTTCAGGTGGTCTTCACGGCGTTGGCGTCTCTGCAGTAAACGCAGTATCAGAGTGGATGGAGGTAACAATTCATCGTGGTGGAACAGTGTATAACCAACGATACGAAGCTGGAGTTCCCGTGACCCCGTTGAATGAGGTGGGAACCTGCGATGATACGGGAACATTGATTGTTTTCAAGCCTGATTTAGGCATTTTCACAAACATTACAGAATTCGATTTCGACCAAATCGACACCAGGTTAAAGGAAACATCATTCCTTAATGCGGGACTGAAGATTGAGATTACCGATTCACGTTCCGAGGAACCTCATGTTAGTACGCACCACTATGAAGGAGGTCTGTCGGAATACGTGTCTCAGATTAATTCCGCAAGAGAAATACTCCATCCTAATGTAATTCAGATATCTGGAGAAAAAGAGGTAGAAAAGGGCATGGTAACCGTCGACTTAGCACTGCAATGGTCTAATGCATTCAGTGAGTCGATTAGATGTTACACTAACATTATTCGAAACAAGGATGGTGGTACGCACATGTCTGGCCTGCGAACAGCATTAACTAGTTGCTTGAATTCTTATGCTAAGAAGCGAAATATGCTCAAGGGAGAGGCTCTTTCTGGAGACGATGTCAGGGAAGGTCTTGCCGCAATAGTCAGCGTCAAACATCCTGACCCTTCCTTTTCATCTCAAACAAAAGACAAACTAGTGAGCAGTGAAGTAACTGGTATCGTTCAAACCGTGGTGTACGAAAAACTTGGAGAATTCTTTGAAGAAAATCCTTCAGTAGCAAAATCGATTATCGAAAAAGCTCTTTTGGCATCAAAAGCAAGAAAGGCAGCGCAAAAAGCAAGAGAATTAACTCGTAGAAAAGGCGTTCTTGAAGGCGGGGGTTTGCCTGGAAAGTTAGCAGACTGTCAATCAAGAGATCCAAGTGAATGCGAAGTATATCTTGTGGAAGGAGACTCTGCTGGTGGTTCTGCGAAGACGGGCAGAGACAGGAGAATTCAGGCCATTCTCCCGCTAAGGGGTAAAATTTTGAACGTCGAGAGGCAAAAACACAATTTGGTCAAGGTATTCCAAAATCAGGAAATCCAGACAATAATCAGAGCTCTGGGAGCTGGTGTTGGAAATAATCCTGATGATGAAGGCTCGTTCGACCCTTCCAAATTGCGTTATTCAAAAATTATCATCATGACTGACGCTGATATTGATGGTGCACACATTAGAACTCTCATGTTGACATTCTTGTGGAGATTCATGCGCCCTGCAATCACAGAAGGCCACGTGTACATTGCACAACCTCCTCTATTCCAACTAAGCAAGGGTCGCGTCTCAAAATATGCGTTCTCAGACGAGGAGAGAGATATGATAATCGATGAATTGAAAGGAGACAATCCCAATGCAAAAATCGGTGTCCAAAGATACAAGGGTCTTGGTGAAATGAATCCGGAGCAGTTGTGGAATACAACAATGAATCCAGAGAACAGAACAATGTTGAAGGTTACAGTCAAGGATGCAGAAGAATCCGATAGAATGTTTGAGATTTTGATGGGAGAAGATGTTCCAGACAGAAGGGCGTTTATTGAGCGCCATGCAAAGGAGGTGACCAACCTTGACATCTGATGAGATTGAAGATACCGAAGAAGACGCAGGAATGCCTGATGCTAGTTTGCTTAACCGTTCTCTGAATGAAGAAATGAAAAATTCTTACATCAACTATGCGATGTCGGTTATTATCGGCAGGGCGTTGCCCGACGCCAGAGATGGTTTGAAACCCGTACACAGAAGAGTTCTCTACGGTATGCATGAGGGCGGGCACACATCAGACAAGAAGTTCAGCAAATCAGCACGTTCTGTCGGTGAAGTCATGGGTAAATACCACCCACACGGTGACCAATCAATTTACGACACCATGGTTAGAATGGCCCAAGAATTCTCATTGCGCTATCCGCTTGTAGATGGCCAAGGTAACTTTGGATCTATTGATGGAGACCCTCCTGCAGCAATGCGTTACACGGAAAGCAGATTGGATAAAATCTCCAAACACATGCTTGAGGATATCGATAAGGATACAGTGGACTTCCAGCCAAATTTCGATGATTCTGAGCAAGAACCAACAGTACTGCCCTCGAGATTGCCAAATCTACTTTTGAACGGTAGCGACGGAATTGCAGTAGGTATGGCAACAAGAATTCCGCCTCACAACTTAACCGAGGTTTCTGGGGCAGTTAGGTTGCATGTCGAGACAATTCTCGAAGAGGGTGAAGAGAATAAAGGAATGCCCGACCTTTCTATAGAACAATATATGGAGCACGTAAAAGGCCCAGATTTCCCAACCGGTGCATCGATTCACGGAATAGATGGTATCTATGATATGTATAGTTCAGGGAAAGGACGTTTTCACGTACGATCCAAGTGCGATGTCCTAGACGATTCAAAGGGCAAGCGAATTATTATTCACGAAATCCCATATCAAGTGAAGAAAGCTGACATGTTGGTTCAAATCGCAGAATTAGTAACAAGAGGCTCGGTTGTTGGGATTAGAGATATTCGTGATGAATCTTCAAAAGAAGGAATTAGAGTTGTAATTGAAGTCAAAAATAACGCAGACCCTCACGCTGTTCTAAATCAATTGTTCAAATCCAGTCGCTTGCAAGAATCTTATTCTGCAAACATGATGGGTATTCTTGATGGTAGGCCAGTACTGCTAACTCTTCCAGTAATGTTGCACACTTATGTCCAGCACAGAGAATCTGTGATTGAGAGAAGAGCAATCTATGACTTAGGTAAAGCAGAAGCCAGAGCCCACATTCTCGAAGGTCTAGTCAAAGCGCAAGACCGCATTGATGATGTAATAACAGTCGGCAAAGGAAGTTCTAGTAGGGAACAATTTGAATCAGTTTTGCAGGGCAATGAAACGTTCCCTGGAATATCTCCATTTAGTTTTACAGAGGCTCAATCTAAGGCAATTGCTGAGAGAAGATTGTATCAACTCAGCCGCCTAGATGTCGAAAAAGTTCAAAATGAGTATGATGATTTACAGATTAAAATCACAGACTTGAAAGATATTATTGCATCAAGGTCACGCAGGTTAGACATTCTACTGACAGAAATGGATGAAATGCTAGACAGGCACGGAGATGAGCGCCGTTCTCACATCGACCCAATGCCGCTATCAATGGATAGAGAAGACCTAATTGAAGAAAGAGCGATTGTGATAACACTCAGTGAGGATAACTACGTCAGACACACGCCTGTTGATATGTTCCGTACGCAGAATCGTGGAGGCAAGGGACTAAAAGGCGTGACAACCAAATCAGAAGATACTCCTCAGTTGATTTTGTCCTGTTTCAGTAAGGATAGATTGCTAATCTTCACAGATCAAGGTAGAGTGTACGGTTTGAAGGCATGGGAAACTCCAGAAGGCAGTCGATTATCTAGAGGGACGCATATCAGAAATTTATTGGAGAGTATCCGAGATGAAGAGAACATAGTCTCAATTCTTCCATTGTCCAAAGATATCCTTGAAAATCCAGATGGTCATTTCTTGATGTTCGCAACAAGAAAGGGGTTAATCAAGAAAACATCACTTAGCGAGTATGTCAGAATTAATCGGAATGGAAAGTATGCATTGAGGTTCAAGATTGAAGGAGATTCACTAGTCAACGTTAGATCTGCAACAGATGAACACGACATCGTTATGATTTCAACAACAGGTTATGCTTCTAGGTTCAAATGTTCAGCAATTAGAGCGTCAGGTAGAGTTTCTGGTGGAGTTTATGGCATCAAAGTTGGAGATAGGAAAGGCTCAGGTGGCGGTTTAGTTGCAGGAATGGTTTCTATCAACAATTCTGAAACTCAGATTCTAACTCTCTCAAAATATGGTATGGGTAAGCGAAGCACTATTGGAACAGGAGAAAGAATCCCCGTTCTAGATGAAGAAGGAAACCAGAAAACCACAGAATCTGGAGAACCTAGATTCACAACAGATGGCTACAGGCAAACTCGCCCAGGTGCTAAGGGTGTTCGTACAATGAAGTTGGATGATGAATTTGATGACATGATTATCAGTGTGCGTAAAATTCCGAATCCCGATGACCATTTATTCCTTCTAACCAAGAAAGGCATGATGATAAGAACCGAAGTCTCACAAACCAAGATGACAACTGGTAAAGCTACTAGAGGTACTAGAGTCATGGAATTAAGAAATAAGAGTAAGAATGGTTACGATGATGAGGTAATCTTCAGCGCACGACTTCCAGCAGAGCTTATCGAGAGTTCCAAAGAAGATGCTGAAGAGGAATTTGATTTAATCGACCAAAACCAAGACGGAGTTATCGATAAAGAGGAATATATCGCTGCTGTTGAGTCAGGTATTCTGAAAGAAGAGGAATGACCAACTTTCCGACGGGTTCAAACGCTGACCGCCTTTGTTAGGGATAGGGCGAGCCTTGTTTGGTGATAATATGGACGAGCAAAATCTGATTTACGATTGGAACGCAGTCGACTATGAGTATTCTAGAAACCCAGCAAACCATCCTCATGGTGTTTGGTTCGATGATGAAACCTTGCGCGATGGCCTACAAAGTCCTAGTGCATTGAATCCATCAATAGATCAGAAAATCGAGTTGCTAAATTACATGGAAAAACTAGGAATCCAAAAGGTCGACTTAGGTCTGCCTGGAGCAGGTCCATTTCACAGAGAACATATCGATGCAATGCTTACGCACATCAGAGAAAATGATTTCCAAATACGCCCTGGTGCAGCGGTTAGGACTTTGATGAATGATATTGAACCATTGGTGGATATGCAGGCCAAGCATGAAATGGAAATTCAGGCGAGTGCATTCCTTGGAACAAGTCCAATTCGTCAATTCACGGAAGGATGGACAATGGAAAAATTGGTCTCAACCATGGAGAAAGCAGTTTCCTACGCAGTTGATAATGACATTCCTGTAATGTTCGTAACCGAAGATACAACACGTTCTAAGCCTGACGATGTCAAATTGATTTACCAACGTGCTATGGAATTAGGAGTTAGAAGGCTTTGCGTCTGCGATACATGCGGACATGTCACTCCTAATGGTGTAAAGCAGTTACTATCATTTATCGATGAAGAGGTAATTAAGGATGCGGGATTCAAGAGAAGTGAAATTGAGGTAAACTGGCATGGTCATCAAGACAGAGGCCTCGGCGTTGCGAATAATCTTGCTGCTGTCGAAGCAGGTGCAGATGTTGTACACGGTACCGCTTTGGGTGTCGGAGAAAGAGCAGGTAATGCTCCTCTAGACCAAACACTGGTCAATCTATCATTGATGGGTGTGATCAACAATGACCTATCACTGCTTAGTGAATACGTAAAAAAGGCAAATGAATACATCAAGGTACCATTGCCAAGAAATTATCCGGTATTCGGTCAAGATGCCTTTGAAACTGGTACAGGTGTACATGCAAGTGCAGTAATCAAAGCAATTAGAAAAGGCGATATGTGGCTTGCAGATAGAGTCTACAGCGGAGTCCCTGCTGGTGATTTTGGACTTGAACAAGTCATTCGAATTGGACACATGTCTGGTCGCTCAAATATCATTCATTGGCTTGAAAGCAACGGAATTGAAGCAACTGACGACCTTGTTGCACACTTATTCGAAGTAGCAAAAAGCCAGCCACGAAACATGGAAGAGGAAGAAATC
The DNA here is from genome assembly GCA_011522915.1 of Methanobacteriota archaeon. GTDB lineage: Archaea > Thermoplasmatota > Poseidoniia > Poseidoniales > Poseidoniaceae > MGIIa-K1. The sequence continues at coordinate 18,576 of WTIA01000132.1, read as the reverse complement.
AGGTCTGCGATTGCAGCTTTCCAGTCTTGATCAAGCGGCTTCTTCCTGCTCGGTATCTTCAGCGTTGATTTGCTTCCATTCTGCGTCTACCGAACCACCGGACCATTCGCCCTTAACCTCTATCTCAACCATTTCATCATCTTCGCGCCATGTAGCGTCGCCCTGACTTCCGTTTACAATTAAGACTCCTCTATCATCCATTTGGGTTTTGAGAAGGTCAATGTGTTTAGTTACAGGAAGAAAATGCCCAACAGGGTTTCCTGCGGTTACGAATGGGTTAGTTGCAGTACAAATCATCAAACCATCTTCTGGTGCAACTATATCCACCGATAATCCGGGACTTCCCGGGTCTGAAATCGTAGCAATAACATCTCCCTTGGTAACGATACTACCTGGGCCAACAAACATGTCCAGCAATCCGCCTTCTCCTGCCCTGAGCCAGGTAGAACCTCCAGCATTCAATCTGAATCTCGGTCTTTTGGGATTTTTTGGAATAACTTTCAATGCTTTCAAGACGTTTAGACATCCTTCAACTGCAACCTTAACAGCCGTTTGGTCTAACTGATTTGCTTCTCCACCTTCGTAAGTAACAGCTGCAATGTCCATGCCATTTGCAACCCTTCTCAAACTGCCTTTAGGCGGTTTGCTATCCAAAACAACTTCAATCCCAAATGCTTTCGCTAGCAAGTATGATTCAGGGTGGGACAAATCACCACGTATTTGTGGCATATTTGACCTTCCCACAGCTGCACTATGTAGGTCAATAATAACGTCTGAGTCTTCGATAAGGTTCTTTTTTACGGTACTTGCGACTCTAGAGGTTGTACTACCTTTTGTCAACCCTGGGAAAGCCCTGTTAAGGTCTCTCCCATCTGGGAAATATCGTGATTTAGAACGATATCCTGGCAAATTTAGGACAGGAACAATGCGGACTGTTCCAGCCATAGTTTTGGGGTCCAACATACCGCCCGGTTCGGTAAATTTCGATGATAGAAGATTAGTACACGCACTTGGACCAGTCAATTCGTCACCGTGTGTTGCTCCAATTATAGTAACGACTGGGCCTGGTCTAACTCCGTGAAATACAGTTATCGGTATTGGCCATGAATCGCCCATTCCAACATTCAATAAAGGCATCTTGATGGTTCGCATTTCACCGGTTTTGATCTTTTTTCTCAAGAAACGAATATCTTTCCATTCTGTTGCTCTATCCCACTCTGGTCTCGCCTCTGATTCATGTTCATCAAGGGCTTTTTTGATTGCTAAACGACGGGTTTTGGGAAGTTCATTTGCGACCCTAATGCGTCGCTTCTTCCCCGCCATGTTTGTCCATTAATCGGCAGAACATCAAGGTGATGGATGCGAATAGCAAATCAACCCCCTTACTTTGTGTAGTAACATGGGGCAAGGTGTTCAGAGACAATATGCGCCCACATCAATTTGTTTTGGATGTGGCCCAGCAAATGAAAAGGGACTGCAAATAGATTCTCATAGGTGTTCTGAAGGATTAGAATTGAGATTTACTCCGTCACCGGAACATCAGGCATTTCCCGGAATGGTAAACGGTGGCATAATTGGCAGCCTTCTGGATTGTCATGGAAATTGGGCCGCTGCGATTGCATTGATGGATTCCGCTGGACTGAATGAGCCACCTTGTACCGTTACTGCGACTTATTCAGTTTCATTGAGAAGACCAACCCCTGCTGGCGTGGAATTACATGTTCTCGCAGAAGTGGAGGAACTTCTTGAAGACAGAGCTAAGGTCAAAATGACTCTAACTGCTGATGACAAAATTTGTGCTACAGGTACTGGATTATTTGTTGCCGTAAAAGAAGGCCATCCAGCATATCATCGGTGGTCCTGAATGGCTAGACCTTCTAAGGAACAAACGTTTGAATTGGATAATTTACGAGTGTTTGTTTTGGAAGTTATGGCAGCGATGGATGTTTGGAGTGAAGAACAACTTACAAAGTTAACAGAGATTGATTTAGGTGTTCTTCGAAGTAGTGCAACACAACGTCATGGAGTTACAAGATGGAAAATTGGTGTAAGGAAACCCACCAAGCCTGAAGAGGTGGAAGTTATCGATTTGCATCCACGTCTACTTACAAATGAATGGATGCCCTATGCCGCCTGGGTTTTGCACCACGAGTTTGTACATGCTCTTGGCTACACGGCTCATGATTCTACATTCCGTTCTCTGGAACGGATGTGGCCTAGTCAGAAATCCTCGACTATGGGTACTAAATTTACAGAAATGTTGCGGAAAGAAAAAGCAAAATGGCTCTGGATTTGTGAAAAGTGTGGAAAAGAATATCCAAGGCAGAAAAAGGGTAATGGGAAATATATGTGCAGAAGTTGTAAATCAGTACTACGGGATGTACCCAATAATGCGTCACAGTGATTAGTATCAAAACCAACCAAACAAACATGCGGAGCAGATTAGTAGCCTTGCTCCTCTTAATCTTGTTCTGCCCTCATGTTTCTGCTGCGATTGATTCTGACGAAGGCGGAGGAGAGTTATGGTTCTCATGCAATGATATTGATGATTGTTCATTGACAGAATTTCACACCGGCGAGGAAAGTATTGGAGCAACAGTGAGTTCAGCATCCCCATTTTCTCCAGAAACCGTTTTCATTGAATTGCCGATGATTCCTGAACAAACTGAGATCGCTCTTATTCCAGAGAGAATAGATGAATTGCAAATTGATTTGAGTTACCAGGACGATGTAATCGGTATAACCAGGCCTGATTTGGAGGTGACTGTAATCATTGCTCAATCTACTACAATCATCGAATTCGAAGGCGATTCAAATCCTGCAGATGGAATGCAGGGAGTATACAGAGTAACAGATGAACCCCTTAATCTAGGAGGAGATAGGTTGTTATGGCCTGAGGAAGAAGTCAGAATTTTGTTGCAATTTGAAATCGAAAGGCCCGGTAATTGGCAGTTAAATCTGCGGGGTTCATCCTTCATGTTGTTGGATATTATTTGGTCTGAAGATGTCCAATCAAGGGATGTAGACGAGCCCTCGTCATACTCATCGCCTAGAGAAACCGAGCTAGAGTCAGTTCACTATGGTGCACTTATCGAGGACGATTGGGATTGTTGGACTTTCGATGTTGACAATCATGAAATTTTGAAAATCACTGTGGAATGGGAAGAAGTTCCTGCCGAGATTGAGCAGAATCATGGTCGTCCAGATTTGATTTTGCCAGATAATAGATTAGCACCTGCACCCGAGTTGGAAACAGAAGTCGTAAATGGACAAACAAAAATGACCTGGAAATGGAGGGCATTACCAGTCGGTGAGTATGATTTTTGTATTGGAGGTAAACTAAATTCATTCCAACCCTACAAGTGGGTTGGATTGATTGCATTCGAGGGTTTGGGTCCAACCTCACCAGATGATTTCGACTATTCATCATGGGAATGGCAAGGATATGGAATGAAAGCAGAGGAATATGGTTCTCAAGAGTTGAATGGGGCTTCAGGAGTAATGGTTCTAGTACTGAGTTTGGCTATTTTGGTCGGACTCGTAATTGAATTGAAAACACAAACAACCTCCAAAACGGTAAGGTATGGCGTATTTGTACCCGGAGTGCTAATCCTTGTTCTAGGGGGTATAATCTCTCCACTTTGGGCTATAACGGGTGAAATGCAATCCTCAGAAGAGATGACTTTGGACGAATTAATCGATAATCGTTTAGATCAAATTTGGCATGCTTCTCATCCAAATGCCCCTCCATCTTCCCGCGCTTTACACATAGGCTCAACATTTGGAATGCTGGATGGAGAGACTCTTTCTGTTCGTTTAGTTGCAGATTCAGCATGGCCTCTAGATGACGGTAGATGGCAATTACACATTCCCGAATTTTACGAATTAGACCTTGAATCACTGATTTTCGCAAAGGTTGCTCAAAAGTCAGAGACTAGCCCAGTAGATGATTTGTTAGATTCACATTCACGATCTTTCATATTACTTGCAGCGAGAACACTTATGCTAGATATTTTGATGCTCGAGGCGTTATTGGTAGTTGATGAGATGCCGCAGTCAAATATCATTCACTTCAAGACTGAAATGGTCGAATCAGGGAAACTAGGTTTGATTCAAGACCCTACTTGGGGTACAAGACCTGCGGACGTTCCAGAAGGTAGGTGGAGATTATTACAAGAAAATCTCTATCCGAATCTAATCTCAATAACAATGCTAGATGGTGTGAAAGATGATTTGGAATTTAGAATTCAGATCGATAACCAGATAGATCACAATTTAATGTACTCTTCAGATTCAGTAAATCCTTCTGAGCCTTTATTGGAGTCCCAATACCTTTGGGTTAGTTTTGGTATAGCCCTGGTGTTGCTAGGTATTGGTATTGAAAACAAACGCCGAAGCAAAGCGAAGGAGATTCTCAACCAGTTTGCTATAGAAAATAAGTGGAATTAATCCTCAAGGTTGTTGAGTATTTTTTCGACTTCTTCTGTGATTTCACCACTGTCAAGTGCCTTGGATAGTTTGTTCTTCTTGGCCTTTGATAGACCTTCAGCTGCGTCCTCTATCATCTTCCTCTCTTCATCCGTGACCTTTCCATCTGCTAAAGCAGATTTGACGGCACTTTTTACTGCCATCTTTGCAGCATCCTCATCGCTAATTCCCAGTGCGGTTTGAATAGCCTTTAGTTCCTCTAATTCCTTGTCTGTGATGACGCCATCGGCAAATGCGTTTTCGTACTCCTTCACAAGGAATTCAGTGTAAGCATCAGGATTTAGTATAACGTCTCTAATCAATCCATAGTCGATACTGCCTTGCTTTGAACCCATCTCAAGAATAACAATTGATTTTCTGACCTCTTTTATTGCCATATCTTTCAGTCCGTGAGCAGCCCACATCAAACCCGATACAGCAACAGCAGCGGCAAACCAGCGCATAACATCCGGGTCAACCAAGTTGCCAGGAGAAATTAGTTGGAAGATGCCTATTACAGCCATCATAGAGCCGCATATTACCTCGAACCAGTCATTCAAATCTGGTTCATCATCAAAAACTGAAAGTCTCTCGTCGACCAACGCATCTTCGCTGCCCATGTACTGTCCACGCACAAGATAGGCCTTAGGGGTGTCGGCTGTTCAAGCGCTTACCTTTTGGACTATTGACCTCACCTATCCACCATGGGTGAACCGAATAGGCTAGTTTCTAGCATTGGTCTCCCGGATGATTTCGCGAATTTCATAACTGAAGAGTGGGGTATTGAATCACTACATCCTCCCCAAGCAGAGGCGATTCCTTCTATTTTATCGGGTAAAAATACAATGCTTTGCATTCCTACTGCAAGTGGGAAAAGTTTGGTCGCATACATTGGAATAATAAATCAATTAAAAACGGTAAATCCTGGCTCAAGGGGAGTTTACATCGTTCCACTGAAAGCCCTTGCAAATGAGAAATTGGAGGAGTTGAAACAAATTGGTGACCATCTTGGGCTTAAAATCGGCCTTGGAATAGGAGATGCGCCCAGCGAAGCTAGACAGATAGATGATTGCGATATTCTTGTTTGTACCAGTGAAAAATTAGATTCACTAATGCGTTCAAAATCCGAGGTACTCAGAAGGGTTTCAGTAGTTGTTGCAGACGAATTCCATCTGTTAAATGACAGCCATAGGGGACCTACAATGGAAATTAATCTTGCAAGGATCCGCCATCTTCTTCCCGAATCACAAATAATCACATTGTCAGCAACAGTTGGCAATTCGCAAGATTTGGCAGATTGGCTGGATAGTGACCTGATAGTTTCGCAATGGCGACCGGTTAGTCTAGAATACTCAACTCTTGCAGAATTAGATTTAGAGCCGAGAGCGATACAAAAAAGCGAGTTATCAACTACTTCAGACTTAGGTGCGCCCAGAACCCTTGAGGGTCCCAAAAGTCACGTTGCTTGGGCTGCTCTGCAAGACGTTCATGGCGATGATGGACAGTTGTTAGTCTTCGTATCATCAAGACGTTCAGCACAATCCGAAGCAAAAAAACTGGGGCAGAGAATGCAGAAATATCTCGCCAAAAAAGACCCAGAGATTTTATCTAAATTGAAAGAGTTATCACAAAAGTTGGCAAGAAATTCTAATTCAGCAATGGGGGATGCGTTAGCTGAGTGTGTGAAAGGAGGAGTAGCCTTCCATCATGCAGGTCTTATTCATAGTCAGAGAACAGAGATTGAAAATGCTTTCAAAAATAGGCTTCTATTCTGTCTTACTGCAACTCCGACCCTTGCAGCTGGAGTGAATCTTCCTGCAAGGCGTGTACTAGTCAGAGATTTGAAAAGATTCGATGACGGGATGAGCCGCCTGCTTCCTGTTATGGAAGTTAGGCAAATGCTAGGCAGAGCGGGCAGGCCTCGCTATGACCCAATCGGTGAAGCATGGCTGGCCTGCAAGGGTGGAGACCCCCGTCAAGTAGCAGATGAAATCGCAGACCGTTACATACACGGTCCGGTTGAAGATATCACATCTAAATTGGCAGCAGAACCTGCAATGCGTTTTCATCTATTATCATCAATTGCTACCGGGGGTTTGCACTCAAGAAGGGCTATTGGTGAATTCTTTGCAGGCACATACCTAGGTCACTCTCAGACAAATTCATACTTACAGGAAAACATTGATTCTATGCTTAGGTGGCTCGTCGAAAAGAGATTTGTTAGACGAACAAATGTTGGTGTGGAAGAAGAGGAGTGGGATGATGAGATACCATCATGGGTCGACGCTGCTCAATCCGCTTCAGGAGTAAGTTTGACAACAAAAAAATCGAAGGAACCGGTTGAAGCAACATTTGGTTTCCAAAGAGCATCAAAAATTGGTGTTAGTGCTTCTAGTTCATTTGAATTCGAGGCAATGGATAACGAATACGAAGCAACGTTGATGGGAGAAAGAGTTGCTCAACTATACATCGATCCACTTTCAGCGGATATTTTGCTTGAAGGTCTTAGAAGAGCCGTTAGAAGAATTGTCAGAAAGAGCCTGCCAGTGACAAGTTTTTCACTCTGCCATTTAGTCGCAGCAACACCTGATTTCATTTCCCTCTGGCCAAAATCAAAAGAGTTGGAGTTTGGCAGTGAACTACGGCAAAAAGCTGCGCTTGTTGAGGATGAATTATTGATTGAAAGCCCAATCGACGAAAGGTCGATGGGCATGGTGAAAAGTGCTTGGTGCACCGAGTTTTGGTATGAAGAAAAAGATTTGAGAGAAATCGAGAAAGAGTTAGGAGTAACACCTGGGGACGTTTATTCAAGAACTGATTTGATGGCATGGTTACTTCTAGCGGCAAGAGAAATCCTACTCAGGGACGACATTTTTGCTGACGAACACCTAGGTTATGTGACAGACTTAGCAGGATTGATTGAATTGACTAGAGCAAGGGTTAGGGCTGGCTGTAAAGAAGACTTACTTCAACTCGTTCAAGTTAGAAATATTGGAAGAAATCGGGCAAGAACGTTATCTGAAATGGGGATTAGAACCCCTGCTGATTTACTTTCAATGAATAGTGTTGAGTTGGACAAACTAAAATCAAAACGTGGTTGGGGTCCAATATTGGTTGATAGAATACTCGAGTCGGTTAGAAAAATTTCAATCAAGCACACAACACAAAAGACAAGAGATGATGACAAGCCTTTACCTGGTGAACGTGAGGATTGAAATTGTGGATGCCTTGGGATGGATGTGTCCCCGCCAATCTTCCCCTGTCGTAGGGTCGCCCTAGACGCTCCATGTGAAGACCCTCGCTCGCTAGCAATGACTTGGATTGATAGCAGAGAAGCGGAACATTGGGCTCTAATCAGTGGAACATCCCTAGCAAGCGATATTCATGCTTGGGTCGCACATGAGGTATTGATGCGTAATCAATCAAGGGGATTAATGAAATCAAATTCCATCGATGGTGAATTCATTAGGCTATTATCTGGAACTCATCACATCGCAACGAGTTTCTCAAGAGCGGGACTTTGTAAGGGAGACAAAACTGCTTGGATTGTGGATCTATCTACGGATGAGGCTGATGAAATGTTTTTACTCCATGCAGAAAAAATGGACTTTAAGATATTGGATGATAGGCCAAATTTGGAAATCTTTGATTCCGAAAGAATGGGTATTGAAGGAGATAAATCAGAAGATGGCGCTATCGGTCATATTCACCTTGCAGATTTACGCTAAAACTCGTAAATGTGAAAGAGCCCCTACTACACCGCTTGCACATGGTGGTCGCTACTCGACAATCCGAATCGATTCATTCCAATGGCAGATTGCTAGATGAAGACAAGATAAACAGGGCACTCGATAATGCATCAAGACTGGGTGCGGAATACGCAGAAATTCGACTGGTTAGCCAGACTACCAATTCAGCATCACTCAAAGATGGAAAGTTGGAGAGAGCGATTCCTGGGCAAGAAATAGGAATCACGATGAGGATTCTTGCAGACGGTGCTTGGGGCGTCCACTCTACAAGCGACATAGCTTCTATTTCGGAGCAAGTTGAACCAACCCTGAGACTTGCTAAAGCAGTAGCAGCACGTCGTTCACCTTCACAACACTCAGTTGGATTGGCAGAGGTACCAATCATTGAAGATGTAACTCATTGGAAAAGTCTCAAAGATGTAAGAGATACTGATTTGGATACACGAATCGAGATGATGTTAGCAATCGATGATGAAGCAAAAGACCACGAGAATATCGTGTCAACATCAACAGGCTGGTCAGATGAACATATTCACACCGAATTGATGACAACAGAAGGTATGAACAGGGTCTGGTCATTCCAAAGAAGTCTGATCAACGGCATGGTTACGGCACGAGATGGAAACGATGTAGTGTCCTATAGAATGAGGCATGGAGGAGAAGGGGGGCTTGAGGTAATAGAGTCCTGTGACCTTGGTTTAATGGGCCGCAACGCTAGAATTTCAGCTCTTAGATTACTAAAAGCAGAAAGAGCCCCTTCTGGCAAAATGCCATTGGTTGCAGACAGAGACCTCACAGGCGTTTACATTCACGAGGCATTAGGACATCCCTGCGAAGCCGATTTGGTAGCAGCAGGCGATTCCTGTTTAGAGGGTAGACTAGGCCAGATGATTGGTTCTGAGATATGCACCGTGGTCGATGACCCAACAATGCGCGGCGGTTACGGCTGCTATCCTGTGGATGACGAGGGGGTCAATACAAGACCGAAGAATCTGATTGTAAATGGAGTGCTAACAGAGTATCTTAACCATAGGGAAACCGCTCACAGGTACGATTTGGACCCTAATGGGGGTGCCCGTGCACAAGATGGCCTACATCACCCCCTAGTCAGGATGTCCAACACTGTAATCCAAGGTGGAACTCACAAGGACCTTGATGAATTGATTGAGGACATCGAATTCGGAGTTTATGCTTGTGGAAGTAGAGGTGGGCAGGTCGATACAGGCAGAGGTTCATTCCAGTTTGCTGCACAAGAAGCTTGGATAATAGAAAACGGATCACTCTCAAGGCCAGTGAAGGATGTGAGTGTTTCTGGAATGACCCTTGAAATTTTGAAAAATGTCGATGGTCTAACACGAGATGCTTATCTAGGCTCACCTGGCTTCTGTGGTAAGGGACAAACCGTTCCAGTAGGAGACGGCGGTCCATTAATGAGAATCAGAGAAGCATTGGTGGGATGATATGATACCAGACGATGCTGTTGAGCGCCTGATGGATTCAGCTCAGGCCATTGGAAATGCTTGTGAGAAAGCGGGTGTTGCGGAATGGGAAATCTTTGCATCTCAAGGATATGGACATTCTCTTGATATTGAAGCTGGCAAAATTTCAATGGCCTCTGGTGGCGGAGATGGCGGTTTTGGAATAAGAATTGTTGATGAAGGACGGTATGGATTTGCCCATTTAGTCGATCCATCATCCGCATCTAATGCAATATCTCAAGCACTCAGCATCGCAAGAAAATCACCAGCGATTGAGGGATTCGAATTACCAGGTAATTTGTCTGCAACTAATGTTGGCGGAATGAAAGATAAGGCGATTCTAGACATGAGTCCTGAGGATTTACTCGAGCAAGGTGACCAAGTACTTACTAGGGTTGCTGAACTTGACTCAAGGGCTGTAGCAGTTGGTGGTGGCGTTGGAGTTGGTGCCGGTGCTGGAGCAATTGTTACCAGTTCGGGGATAGAAGATGGTGGAGTTTACACTTCACACGGTATTGGTATACACGTTTCGATAGAAGAAAACGACCACCTAACTTCATCTTACGAAGGCGAATCATCTCGAACACTTCTAAATGATTTGACAGCATCTGTAGATAAGGCGGTTCACTGGTCTCAAATTACCAGAGAAAAAATTCCCGGTGGCGACACAGAAGATTGCCCAGTGTTGATGACCTCTGGTGGATTTTCACCTTTATTTTCGGTTGTTGTCCCATCGGCAATTAAAGGTGAAAGATTGGCTCGTGGCGAATCATTTTGGTCAGGAAAAATGAATCAACAAGTCATTGCGGACCATCTTTCTATCGTTGATGATGGTCTAATGGAAGGAGGTATGTCATCGGGTTCAAGAGATGACGAAGGGGTCCCTAGTCGTACCCAATCAATAATCGAATCAGGTAGATTAATTGGTGAATTGTGGTCTACAAGGGATGCTGCAAAATTGGTATCCGAAGGAAAGGTTGAGTCTGCACAAACAACAGGCTCAGCATCGAGAGGAGGGCATACATCGCCGCCAATTTGTGGCTGCAGCGATCTGATACTATCTTCCTCTTCCAAAACCCATTCTCGAGAGAAACTAATCGAAGAGATGGAGCAAGGATACGTTGTGCACAGCGTTATGGGCGCTCACACGGCAAATCCGACCAGCGGAGATTTCTCCGTAACTACCTCGACTATTTTGAGGGTGGAAGGTGGGGAAATAGTTGGGGCGTTGTCTCAGGCAGGTTTCTCCGGTAACATGGCAAAGGCGCTCTCAGGCAGAGTCGTACTAGGTGATTCCTCGAAACGCAAGGGTTCATACAGCACCGGCTCAATGCACGTACCTGATGTGCTAATGATGGACGGTCTGAGAATTAATCCTGCTTGATTTGTTTACTTTCAAATCTCAGTTAATCTGGCAGACATCTTCATGAACCGTCTCCATTGAACATCAAACTCCACGGAGGTGAAAGGGAGTGTCCAATGAACTAAACCAACCAGCACGAAAGCCCGAACACCCGTCCTACGACGGGCCAGAAATTGAAACTGACCGTCGAGGTGTGAAACATGTCTGATTACGATGCACATGTCGCCGAAGTTCTCAATCAGGTCCCAGAAGCGGATCCAGAAAAGGTAGCCGAGGCTTTCGCTAGATACGAAAAGGACTTTCTGATTCCACCAGAAGATGCAATGCGTTCAGTGCTTCGAAGATTCCAGTCTGATTCTGGCATAGCACCACAAACAAACCAGCAATCATCCAACAATCAAAGGCAGTCTTTACCGGTCAAAAAGGTAGAGAGATTGTCCGACCTTTCAGGGGATGACAAAAATGTTGAGATTGAAGTTGAAATCGTTACTCACAACCCGAGAACAACTATGGTCAGAGGTGAAGAAAAAATCGTGCCTTATGGTCTGATTGAAGACCAACCTTGGTCCGAAGGTGGAGAACGAACTAGATGGGAATACAAAGATTGGGGTAATAATCCAAACATGGCTCCAGGAGCTGTGGTTAGATTAGAAGGAGTTTCAGTAAACGAATATCAGGGCCGAATGAGCATCAACGTCAATCAGGCAAGCAGAGTAGTAGTTCTACGCGAAGGAGTTAGGACCGTTTCCACTCCTGGCGAGCCGGTTGACATCAATTCAATTAAAACACAGGGTTCAGTGACTATTGTTGGACGATTATTAGCTAGTAGAAGTGACGTTATCCACCGAAAAGATGGTTCGGGATCAATCGATGTCGTTAGAGGAAGATTAGCCGATGATACTGGAGCCATAGGATTCCTTTCATGGGAGGCTTTCAACCACGAAGTTGGTTCCCTTCTAAAGATTGAAAACGCACAGGTAAACGTATTTCGAGATACACCTGAAATCAATATAGGAAGCTCTACTAAAATAGAAATTTTCCATGATTCTAATTTTGCCTCCGCTGAAGATTTAGTAGCGCGTTCGGTTAGTAAAATCGAGGACCTGAGAGATGGTTCTAGAGATGTAGAAATAATTGTCGAGATTCAAAAGATGATTCAAAGAGATTTTCAAGGAAAGGATGGAGAATCAAAGAGTGTTTGGTCAGGAGATGTCGCAGACCCGACTGGCAAATGTCGATGTTCAATTTGGGCTAAGCCTCCATTTGACTTTGAATCAACGCCTGTAGTTGTCAGGATTAAATCTGCGAGGGTAAGAGCCTGGCAAGGAATACCAGATATTACAGTAGATAACGAATCGCAAATTGAAGTCTTAGCTGCTGCACCATGGGGTGATGATGTAGACCTAGCAAATAATCTGGTAGAAGTCCAATTAGAAGAACTTGCAACCGGTGCCAGCAGAGTTGGTATTTCCACCCGGGGGCATGTTGTTTCGATACGTGAAGATTCAGGCATTATAACCAGATGCACTGAGTGTCGTAGAGTCTTAAGAGACGGTGAATGCGCAACACATGGCTCACAAGAAGGCGAGAAGGATGTACGTTTGAGAATGGTTATCGACAATGGTAAAGCAACAATTTCCCTAATCGTAAACAAAAGCGCTACCGAATCATTACTTGGAGTTAAGCAAGATGAAATCTCGTCAAACATTGCTGAAAATGGTAGTATGCAATTTGTACAGGAGTTACGTGAACGTCTCCTCGGCAGGGAAATGATTGCGAATGGAAGGACGATTGTAGATGACCAAGGAGCAATGCTCCTCTCAGATGATGTGGAATTAGTCGATACGGATTCCGTCCTTGCAGCTTCGGAATTGCGAACAACTTGGGGGGTGGTTTGATTGCAACCAGCAAGAAGAATCAGAAGGCAACCAGCATGGCACATGCTCGCATCAGAATTTAGTGACTCGACACTAAGTCAGCAAGGCTCTGGCGAGTTCGATCCAATGTTCATCATAACAAAACTCGGTGCGAAAGTAAATCGCGTGATTGTAGCAGGTATGCTAGAGCGTTTAGACCCAAGAGAAACATCGAACGGCTCAACGCTATGGCAGGGCCAATTAAGAGATCCTTCTGGACTGCATTTCTTCTCTGTGGGAGACTACGCTCCAGAATCCATGAGAGAATTGACCATCCAGTTGTCTTCAAGGATAGAAGATGGAGAATCAATAATGCTTCTCATGACCGCCAAAGCACGCTATTTCCAGAATGAAGAAGGAGCGGTTTACACTAGTTTGAGACCAGAAGAAGCCGCAGTAGTCACAAGGGAGACGTATAGAAATTGGCTTGTGAGGGCATCACAAGGTATGCTGGAAAGAATGGAAATGCAAGAAAAATCCATTTCACTTGAGAAAACAACCGAAGCGTTAGCTGCAGCAGGTATTTCAGAAAATATGCGAGAAGGTCTGCTCTTGGCTAACGAACATTACGGAGAAATAGACGTCGAACCATATCGGCTGAATATCATGAACGCATTGGATATTGCTGAGGATAAAGTTCCTTCATTCTCCAGTACAGTTTCCTCCTCTCCTCAAACCAGTTTGTCGGTTGATGGCGAAACTGATGAAGAGGAAGAAGAAAAATCAGCTGAAGGCGCTGATTTGAAACAGGTTTTACTCGATTTGATTTCTAGACTTGACCAGGGAGAAGGAGTTGACTTCGATACATTGTTGTCCAATGCTGCGGCTAGAGGACACGACCGTGACGGTTCAGAATCTGCTCTTGATGAACTCACAGAGGACGGTTCAGTTCATGAACCGAGATTTGGTTGGTTTAAGATAACAAACTAATTTTCGACTCCAACAGGTTCAAGTTCCAACCGCGTCCTCGGTGGTTCACAGGTGAGCATATGGCAGGAACGGATTTCTTCATTCGCCCGGCAAGTGGAACTTCAAGTTCAGATTGGTTGAGACTACCAAATGCTGATATCAGTGTGTCGATTTCAAGAAGAATTACTCGTACAGTTCTCCACGGTGGTGAAGGGGATGATTTGGTGGATGAGGGCGCCGAATCGGCAGTTTACATTGTAAGGGGAGAAATGGATTTTGAGGAATATAAGAAAATCCTAAAGATGTTCAGGAGTGGCCAACCGTACATTCACGATCCTTTCGAGGAAAGAGACGTCAAATGCGTATTTGGAAAAATAGAGTATGACGGCTCAGAAAAATTATACACATTCGAATTGATTGAAGATATTAGATGATGGTGATTACATGCGTTCTCTAGAAGAATCCAGAGAGGTCCTATACGTGATTAGGACATTAGATGTTCTCATGGGTTCAGGCGTAGGTCTTGAAGCAGCAATTCACTCCATTTCCCAAGGAGGCTATGGAATAATATCCAAGGATTTTTCCACATTGATGGAAAATATCAACAAAGGAAGACCGCTTGAGAAAGAGCTTAGAGCACTTCTAAAGAAAGCCGAAACAGATGGTTACAAGCGTGTAATCAATACAATGATCAACAATGTGACCCAAAACACGGACATCATTGAGACTCTAAGAAAACAAGGCGAGAGAATGGAAGAGTCTCGAACTGAAAGCGTCAAGGAATACATTGAGGAGTTAGGCGGAGTTCCTGAAACCCTTCTATCGATAGGGATGATAGGTCCAATTATCCTTTCAATTCTAGGAATCGCTCCTCAACTTATGGAAGATGCCGAGGAACTCTTCGGTCCTATGGATCAAGGAATGATAATGAGTATCGTTAATGTTGGTTTATTCCTAACCCTTCTAGGAATGGCAATGATTGGCCTAAAGGCCCACACAAAAGACCCGGGGTTGTGATCTATGATATTTTCAACCCTTGAAATGTTCAGAAATGACCCTCTATTGTTATTGTTGATTACAATGGGGGTCGCCTGTTCTATCGGTGGAATTCCTCCAATCCTTGAAAGGGTTAGAAGAAGAGGTATTGAAAACGATTTACCTGCAATGCTTGAAGCATTATCGGATTCTCTAGGTGCGGGTCTTGGCTTGCAACAAGCAATGATGGCAGAAGCAGATAGGAACAACGGTACATTGGGCAAATTACTGCGAGAGACCCTTGCTGAAAGCCACGCTTCATCCTTTGATGCAGCACTTGCAAGTTTCGCAACCAAATCACGCTCATCACAGGTACAAAGGGTAATGCACCTAATGTCTACTGCTATAGAACAAGATGCTCCGTTGCAAAATATTCTCTCTGATATGTCCAGAGACTATGAAAGATTAAACGATTTGATGAACCGAAGAGAATCAGATTTGATGGGTCGCTCAATTCTGATAATTATGTTTGTTTCAATCGGATTGCCTTTCTTGATTGCATTCATTGTGGGGCTATTCGCACCAAGAACGCAAGGATTCCAACTGGAATCATTCAATAATTCATTCACTATGTTCTTTGGAGCAGCATCATTTGTTGCGATTTCCGTGAGCGGCAGGATGCTGGGTAGAATGCGTTCAGCGTTATGGTGGGCACCTTTATGGATGGCAATTTCAATGACGATTTATCACGTCGGAGTTTTAGTAATTGGAGGCTAGATTATGGAGAAAATTTTGGATCAATATGGAAGAGTAACCGTTTACATGGAGCCCAATCACCCGTCTCCAATGTATCACGTCGACGGTGGCGTAGAGCCAAACCCGTATGGAAACCTGGCAGTTCTGCTTGAAGATGACAATTTAGAAGAGGTCATGTACAACGGTGGAGCACAGTGTGTAAAGGTAGCCCACAGGGATCATGGAATGTGTAGAACCAACGTTTGGGTTGATGACCAACAGGGTTTAGAAGTTGCAAAAAACATTGCAGCATTTACTTCAGTTCCACTAGGTGACGGACCAGGTATGGTTCCAATATTTGATGGAAGACTACCAGATGGAAGCCGTGTGAACGGTACAATCCCGCCGGTTTCCCCTGATGGTCCAACCCTGACAATCCGTAAATTCCGTGAAGACCCATTGACTATGATTGATCTTATCAAATTCGGAACGGTCAACCTCAGGTTGGCTGCAATGATGTGGGTTTGGATAGAAGGCTTGGATAGCAGACCTGCAAATTTCGTTATTGCAGGAGGTACTGGTTCAGGTAAAACCACTACGCTGAATTGCCTTGGAATGTATATTCCCTGGCACAAGCGTCTACTAACTGTAGAAGATACAGCTGAATTACAGGTTTATCACGACCACTGGCTACGCATGGAAACTCGAAGAGAGAGGCCTGATGGAACACCAGAGGTCGACATGAACGACTGCTTGAAGTCCAGTCTACGTATGCGCCCTGACAGAATCATTGTGGGTGAAGTAAGGTCGAGTGAGGCTGCTACATTACTAACAGCAATGAATACTGGTCACGACGGTTCATTTGGTTCACTCCACGCAAATACAGCGATGGAAACCATCACTCGTATGATTAATCCTCCAATGAATGTACCTCCAATTATGCTAACTGGATTGGATTTGATCATTATTCAAGCACGCCTTTACGTGAATGGAAAAACAGCGAGGAAAATCACCGAGGTTGCTGAAGTTGCCGGAATGGAAGGCGACAAACCAAGGTTGAATGCTATTTGGAAATATAACGCTGCAACCGACAGGATTGAAGAAACAGGTATTCCTTCAAAGATGCGTGAGACTATCTGTACTGCTGCGGGAATAACGCCTGCTCAATTTGAACAACACGTAAAACAGAGAGAGCAAATTCTTGGAGATTTGCTTAACAGAGATATTAGAGACATTGAAACCGTAACAAAGGTGATTCAAGGTTTCTATGCCACTCGTTAATCATGAGATAACTTGAGTCTGGCTAGCAGGTCATCGACTCCGTCGATTCTTTTTCTCATTGAGTTGACCCTATCAGCAGCATCAGCCACAGATTCTGCTAATTCGATTTCTTCATCTTCCTCTTCCTGTTCGACATTTTTGAATTGATGAGCCAATCGTTTCAGGTCGGTAATTATGGAATCGACCTCTGTATCACTAACTTTGATTCCAGGTGCTAGTCTTGGAATTTCGCTTGGAGAAATATGACCCAATTCTGCACCAATGACTCCTGCTGCAGCTACTACTCTAGGTCTTAACTCTGCATTGTTGACATCATAACCCTTCTTTTCCAGGAACCTAATGACAAGAGTTTGTTGAGAGTCTCCATAAACTCCTTCGGATTTGTCGAGAATTGTTTCTACTAATTGCTCAAATCCTTCTATGTTCCTTTCCAGACGGTCTAGAGTTCTCCTTTCATTTGTGGTAAGGTGAATTGCACCGTGCTGGAGTAGGCGAATAACTCTGGTTCTACGGGCATTCTTCGGATTAGATGCCGCTATTTCTTCGTCTAGAGAAATTTGTAAATCAAACAATGCGTGTAATCTGCCTGAAACAGATGGTAGGCGAAGGTCTAGCAACATTTCTCTTGCTTTTTGTTCAAAAGCCATCCTTGCCTTGATCAATTCACCTTCATGTTGAGAGATAATCTCAGGCAATGATTCCCTAAGAGCAGACCTTGCTTCTTCGAATTTGCGCAATGCTTCTCTTTCCCTCCAAGAGTTTGGCATCGAATGCATCGCATGTTTTTCTTGCTTTGCCATCTCATCCAATGAAATTAATCTTGATTGGATAAACTGAGTAACTCTGCTATCGTTTACTGCAAAACCATATTCTCCTAGGCTGGAAATGAAAGCATTGACATCATCTTGGTCATCTACAGTTCCAATCACGAGGAAATCTCTACACATTGCATCAATTTCTGCAATCCTATCCTCGATTTCCATAATTGTAGTTGTTATTTCAGGTTTGTTTTGAGTATCTTCAGGAGGTAGTGGCACTGATTTTTGTTCGAATACAGGAGGAGGAGAAATTGCAATCATTTCTACATCATCCACGATCTCAACGGTTGCTACTTCCTCAACCTCATCGATTTCTAGTTCTTGAATTTCAACGATTTCAACAGGTTTTGTAACCACCACAACCTCAGGAGTAATCGCTTTAGGAATCGTTTCCTCTTCGTCGGATGGGAACGGAATTTGGATTAACTTTGGTTTACCTCTAGGTCTTCTAAGACTTTTCTTGATAACTCCCCATGAACCTGATTGGGAGGTCAATACACCTGCAACTCGCATGAGAAGAGCTTGTTTTGTTCCTGATCTTGGTAAATCTAATCTTGAACATAATTCGTGTAATTGGTCCCTAGATAAATCGTCCAATTTTTCCGGAGTCAATTGTTTAGCATCATGATTTAGATGCAAAAATAATCTCTGCCTTCTTTCGCGGATGGAACCTGATTTTTTGACCCCAAACACAGCCAAAACATCTCCCAAGTCTTTGTTCAATATCGAGGTAATTCCTTCTGGAGATAAGTCCCATTCATCTAAGACAAGTTCTGCAATAAGTTTTGCACGCAGGACTTCAACTGAACCATTTTTTGAAATCCCGTGTTGAGCACAGATTTCTTTCAGGCGGTCTAATCTCGCCCGATGAAGTTCAGAAAGTAG
>WTIA01000070.1 GCA_011522915.1 Methanobacteriota archaeon | reverse complement strand
ATGTATGGTTGTCCATTGCTTTTGGGCTAGCGAGTCAAAGGGTTTGAATGGGTCATTTTAGACGCTACCCCCTGCCTACCCGTTTAATCAAAGGGATCTCTTCTGCTTAGGTATGATTTATTTTCAATTACGCATTGCAGTATTCATGCGCGCAGGAGCCATTTACAGATGGAACCCAGACGTCTGGCCTGAAATGTTTGATGAAGTTGATGAGAAAGGCAGCAATCCTGGACTGACCTGGCGTTCAAAGTTGAATGACATTGTTCCCGGGTCATTTATTGCAATACTGGGACCAAAAAATTCTGAATATCGAGGAATTATTGCTGTCGGTGAGGCTCTGAGTACAGTCAGTGTTCGCCCAGGTAGAGACCTTGATATTGTGAAATCAAGGCATGATGTCTTCCTACGAAGAGTTAGTTTACCGATAGAAATAGTGAAAGAAATTCTAGGCGAAGACATAGAAGATAGAGTCCAATCTGGAATGTATCTGGATTCTATTGCAGTCGAGGAAATTCAAATGTACACCGAATGAGAGGGTCGATGCAGAAACCCATTGATTCGATTTAACCCAAACATAGGGCTTGCAGTGGGTCATATACAACGCTACCCACTGTAATGGGTAAATTGGATCACGAATCATGAACCGCACATTAAGCAGTCATCAGGTGCATCAAGTGAACATGCAATGGCTTCCATGCTTGTTGCTTCAGCACGGCTTGCTAGACCTTCCACAGTCTCATCTTCGGCCTTCTTTTGTTCAACAGTGAACTGAATTGCGTCAGCAGCAGCCTTGGTTCTTAGGTAGTACATACCGGTCTTCAATCCCTTTCTCCAACCATAGAAGTGCATTGATGTGACCTTTGCAGGGTTTGCATCGATCATGTGGATGTTCAGAGACTGGCTTTGGTCGATGTATGCTCCACGGTCAGCAGCCATGTCGATGACGTGCTTCTGCTTGATTTCCCATGTTGTCTTGTACAGATTCTTCAGGTCTTCAGGAATGTTTGCAATCGCTTGGACGCTTCCCTTGTGTCTTAGGATTTCATCCTTCATAGCCATAGACCACAGTCCTCTCTCGATTAGGTCGTTGACTAGGTGCTTGTTTAGAACAATAAATTCACCAGATAGTGTTCTGCGAACATACAGGTTTGAAGTGAATGCTTCGAAACACTCGTTGTTTCCTAGAATTTGGCTTGTAGAAGCTGTTGGCATTGGTGCAACCATCAGGGAGTTGCGCATTCCGTGCTCCATGATTTGACCTCTTAGAGTGTCCCAGTCCCAGCGTCCGGAGTGGTCTGTCATTCCCCATAGGTCAGGCTGTAGCAGTCCTTTGCTAGCAGGTGAGCCCTCGAATGTGGAGTAAGGTCCCTCTTCCTTAGCAGCGTCAAGGCTTGCAGAGCAGGATGCGAAGTAGATTGTCTCAAAGATTTCCTTGTTCAGTTGCTTTGCTTGGTCAGACTCGAATGGCAATTTCAGCATTGCAAATGTGTCAGCAAGTCCCTGTACACCCAAGCCAATTGGCCTGTGGCGCATGTTGGAATTTTCTGCTTCCTTAACTGGATAGAAGTTTACATCGATAACTCTGTTCAGATTACCTGTTGCGTGGTATGTGACATCGAACAACTTCTGGTGGTCGAATGAACCATCTGCTGCATTCACGAACTTAGGTAGTGCGATAGACGCTAAGTTACAAACCGCTACTTCATCTGGTGCTGTGTACTCGATAATCTCAGTGCATAGGTTGGATGACCTAATTGTACCCAAGTTCTTCTGGTTGGACTTCTCATTGCATGCATCCTTGTAGAGCATGTATGGGGTTCCAGTTTCAATCTGAGATTGTGTAATTGCGTCCCACAACTCACGAGCCTTGATGGTCTTTCTTGCTCGACCTTCGGATTCGTACTTAGCGTACAGTGCACGGAATTCGTCACCATAAGTGTCGTGAAGTCCAGGGCACTCGTTAGGGCAGAATAGTGACCACTCGCCGTTGTCTTCAACTCTCTCCATGAATAAGTCAGGAGTCCAAAGCGCGTAGAACAGATCACGTGCTCTCATCTCTTCCTTACCGTGGTTCTTTCTTAAGTCTAGGAATTCGAAAATATCTGGGTGCCATGGCTCTAGGTAAATTGCGATACTACCCTTGCGCTTTCCGCCGCCTTGATCGACGTAGCGAGCTGTGTCGTTGAATACTCTCAACATTGGCACAAGCCCGTTAGAGTGGCCATTCGTCCCTTTGATGTAGGAACCTTTAGACCTGATTTGGTGAATGGATAGGCCTATTCCACCTGCAGACTTAGAAATTCTAGCACACTGTTTTAGCGTGTCATAAATTCCATCCAAGGAATCTTCAATCATTGTAAGAAGGAAACAGGAGGACATCTGCGGAGTAGGTGTACCTGAATTGAATAGAGTCGGAGTTGCGTGAGTAAACCACCCCTCACTCATGAGATCATAAGTTTCTAATGCCTTCTCTATCTTGCCGTGGTGTATGCCAACTGCTACACGCATTAGCATGTGCTGAGGGCGCTCTGCAACTTTACCATCTAGCCTCAGTAGGTAAGAGCGCTCCAAAGTCTTGAAACCGAAATAATCGTAGTTGTGGTCACGGTCATAATCGATGTGTGCATCGAGGACATCCTTGTTCTCCATTATGATGTTGTATACCTCTTCAGAAATTAGTGGAGCATGTTTGCCCGATTCAGAATCCATGTAATTTCTCAAATCCGAAATTACTTCGCTAAATACACTCTTTGTTGAGCGGTGGAGATTGTCTACACAGATACGTGCTGCTAGTTTGGAGTAATCAGGGTGTTGTGCAGCAAGTGATGCTGCTGTTTCAGCAGCTAATTCGTCTAGTTCAGTAGTAGTAACGCCATCGTATAGACCTTCGATAACCAGCTTTGTAACCAGTCCTGGGTCTACCCAATCTTGATTCAATCCTTCAGAAAGTTTTGACAACTTTTCTTGTATTGCATCGAATCTGACATCTTCTTTTTCTCCGTTCCTCTTTACTACTTGTAGACCCATTTCTTCTGTCCCCCTGATTCGTTTCATTGTGAGCGTGCAGCATCCGTGGTCGGACGCGGACGGTTTAGAAGTCTTCCTCCATCGAGAAGCGTTGTTGTACCGCTCCGAGACTGGATGAACCCATCACACCAGCCTTCTGATATTCTCCGACTCTCTTCTCGAAGAAGTTTGTTTTACCTTGCATGGAGATCATCTCCATCCACGGGAATGGGTTGTCAGCATTGTATAGTTTAGTTGCACCTAGTGAAACCAACAATCTGTCGGCTACGAAGTGGATATATTGCTTCATTAGATCAGCATTCATACCAATGAGAGATACTGGCAGAGCACTGGTTACGAATTCAATTTCAATTTCTACTGCTTCGGATATGATTTGGTGAATCTTCATTTCACCTGCTCCTCTTAGCAACATCGAATGTAACAAACAAGCGAAATCACAGTGTAATCCTTCATCACGGCTGATTAGTTCGTTAGAGAAGGTCAATCCTGGCATTAGACCTCTCTTCTTTAACCAGAAGATTGCACAGAAAGAGCCTGAGAAGAAAATACCTTCAACCGCAGCAAAGGCAACAAGTCTCTCTGCGAATGATGCTCTCTTTCGGTCTAACCATCGCAAAGCCCACTTTCCTTTCTTTTCCACAGACGGTACTGTTTCAAGCGCCTTGAAAAGGTGGTCTTTCTCATTTGGATCCTTGATGTATGTGTCAATCAAAAGTGAATAGGTTTCAGCGTGTATATTCTCCATCATTATTTGGAAACCATAGAATGTCCTTGCCTCAGCCCATTGGACTTCATTTGCGAAATTTACTACTAGATTTTCATTAACTATACCATCAGATGCTGCAAAGAATGCTAAAACATGCTTTAGGAAGTGGCGCTCGTCTTCGGATAGAGATGCCCAATCTTTAGCATCTTCAGCTAGGTCGATTTCTTCTGCAGTCCAGAAAGATGCGGCGTGCTTTTTGTACATCTCCCAGACTTCTGTGTGTTCTATAGGGAATAAGACGAATCTGTCAAGCGATTCCTTTAGCATTGGTTCTACGAACTCAGATGATAGGTCAAGGTCAAAGCCGTCTTGGTTTTGTGATTCTGGCATCATTGTCTCTACCTCCGGTTGTCCACACGCGGTGGAATTAGTTGGCCGTTCAAACGAGCCTATAATGTTGTGTAATCAATAGATGTATTTGGCCACGTTTTTTCGAGGTTAATTAACAAGTCAGAAAAAGTGTACGCAATGGTAATATTTTGATATATATCATTTTGAAAAAACAACATTTTGTCATACAAAAAGTAAACCTCCAACCCAAAGGCATTGATATCCCTGCCTTAGTAGGTGATGATATGCGACAGAACGTGGAAGTACTTTTTGCTAAACTCGATGATAATGCTGCTGCTCCTACTCAGGGAAGTAAATCAGCAGCAGGTTGGGATTTGAGAGCATTAGAAGACACGATTGTTAAGAAAGGAACATCGACTAAAATCAAAACGGGTATTGCTGTAGCTATACCTGAAGGATGGGAAGGTCAAATCCGCTCTAGATCATCTCTCGGTGCAAAGGGAATGATTATGCCAAACGGAGTTGGAACCATAGATTCTGATTACAGGGGGGAATTGATGGTATTAGCAACGTGGATAGGAGAGGGTGACCACATAGCGTTACAGAAAGGTGAGAGAATCGCACAGATGCTGATAGCTCCAGTACCAGTTACATCATACAGAGAAGTATCAATAGACCAATTGTCCAAAACTGAAAGAGGGAAAGGCGGATTTGGAAGCAGTGGTAAATTCTGAGGAATGTAAATGCGCAAGTTTGTCGTCAACCATCTTGGCAAGATTAGCCACTCAGATGCTGATGAATTAATGCGAATAATGCAATCAAAAAGAATCGAAGATGAAATCATCGACACTATTCTAATTTGTGAGCATGACGAAATTGTAACCGTTGGCCCAAGGGCTAGGAATGATGGAATTAAGCCTCCAGAAGGGTACAAAACAACCGCTGTAGATAGAGGGGGCGGCCTGACATGGCATGGCCCAGGTCAATTGGTAATATATCCAATTTTCAAATGGGATATGGAAGGCGAATCAAACGTTAAATCAATTATTTCTAAACTAGAGCAATGGGTAATTAATGCATTAACTGAAATTGGAATAGAAGCTCGCAGAGATGATAGAATGCAGGGAGTGTGGGTTGGCCAAAACAAGGTATGCTCAATCGGTTTGTCATTTCTACGGTGGACGAGCAGACACGGATTGACAATAAATTACGATACACCGCCCGGCAGAGTTGAGATGGTTAGCGGTTGTGGTCTAGGCCAAGAAACTACTACCAGTCTTGCAGCATTGGGAATCAAAATAGAAAAAGAACAGATTTTGAAGTCTCTAATCAATAATTCATCCATACTAAGTAGAATCATACACGAAGAATGAATGTTTCAATAGTTGATTTGATTTCAGCAGACCATGGAGGAAACTTATCCTGTATCGGGAGGGCCAGCAAAAGGCAATGATATCCCTCCTGTTTCTTATCTGAAATGGTATATTCCAAGATTAAAGGAAATGAGAGAACATAATCTATCCTTCTCAGGACTTCAATTTCCTTGGGAGTTAGGTAGTTTTGATGACGTTTGGAAAGACCACAGAGGCCCTGGTGTAGAGGACAGAGCAATGGTAAGCGAAATGTACGGAATACCTGTCGAAAATATCCATCTGACCCACGGTGCAACACAAGCCCTAGGCATAGCAATAGCCTCTGCCTCGAGAGGGGGCAAGGTCGCTGTGGAGATGCCGTCTTACGGCCCGCAAAGCCAAACTGCCCGAATTTTAGGTCTTGAAACTGTAACCGTAAGAAGAATCCCAACCAGAAAAGAGTGGATTATTGATAGAGAGAAGTGGTCTGAAGTGCTCTCTGAAGTCGATCTGCTAATGATTTGTCCACAATTGAATCCAGTCGGTTGGACCTACACTGAAGAAGATAGGGAATGGCTTGTTGGTTTCTGCAAAGAAAATGATGTGAGAATAATTAGCGATGAAGTTTATTCAGGAGCTGACAGAAACTGGAAGCCTTTCTTCGCAGAGGGTGATAATTGCATTAGCATCTCATCTTTGACTAAGGTTCACGGTTTAGGACAGATTAGGTACGGTTGGATGATTGCATCAGAGGAGATTATTGCTAACGCGGAAAATACATTTCACAATATGGCAGGAATAATGGCCACACCTGTAATTCGAGTGGCTGAAAGGATAAAAGATAGGTTACACGAGCCTGTAGACTTAATTGAATACTACCGAGAGAAAAACCTCCCACTCCTAGAACAAGCCCTTGAAAGATTGGGCATAGAATGGACTCCGCCGCCATATGGAGTATTTGGTGCGTTCAGAATTCCGGGAGTTGATACAATGCAGATGATTGATACCATAGGAAAGGAACATGGGTTGCTAGCAGTGCCGGGTTGCATGTTTGATTCTGGCCTAGACGAATGGCTAAGAGTTGGTTGGTCTATAGACCCTGATTCATTCTCTAAAGCCGTTAAAGTTCTAGAATCTGTAATAATTACAGCCATGGACATAACTTGATACATGATTAGGATGGGATTCAGTCCGATGGGCGAGATTGTTCTTGTTATCTCTGGCGCCTCGGGCTCGATTTATGGAGTCAGGCTTGCGGAGATTCTCGGTAAGGAAGTAAGACTCGTGGTAACAGAGTCTGGCAGAATAACAATGGCTCACGAATGCGACGGTCTAACGCCAGAATCATTGGCTGAAAGAACCGGAGCTATCCTAGAAAACAACAAGGACATTGCGGCAAAGTCCGCCTCAGGATCTGCTGAAATTGATGCTGTTGTTATTTGCCCTTGCAGTGGTACAACTCTCGGCAAGTTGGCTGCCGGCATAGGCGATAACCTCGCTACTCGTTCTGCAATTGTTGCAATGAAAGAGCGAAGAAAGCTAATCATGGTGCCAAGAGAAGCCCCCTATGCAACTGTTCATCTCGAAAACATGGCAAAATTATCTGCCTGGGGCGCAGTAATAATTCCCGCTTCACCTGGATTCTATAATCTTCCACAAAGCATGGATGATTTAATTGACTTTATAGTCGCAAGAGTACTCGACCATCTTGGCAGAGATAACGAACTGACCAAGCGATGGACGGGAGAGGAAATCGATGACTGATGAAGAGGTAATTTCCGCAGAGATTGCCGAAGAATGGTCGGAAGCAAACAACAGGCGCTCTGCTCTGGAATTTTTCCAAAGCACGACAGCGATAGCAGGAATTCTGGTGATACTTTTCGTTTCTTCCACAATTTTGTACTTCTACCTCGATGAAGAACCGGTAGATTACGGGACATCACTGCAGTACGATGCAGATAGAACACGTGGGTATGTCGAAGATTTACTTCAATTAGGCCATCCGGAATGGAAGGGAAGAATGAGCGGAACGGCTGAGGAACAAGCCACTGCTGAATATATCAACAACCTATTCGAGGAGTTAGGATACCAATCCACATTACACACATATGAAGTTCCAATGCACAGTGTAAACAGCGAACCAAGCCTACGTGTTTGCATTCCAGGCGCCGTTGGAGGCTTGGGAATTGTTCCATGTTCGCCAGCAGATGCGGGCCAAGAAATTACCACATTCAATCACAGAATGGATTATGTAATCCAAGGATTCTCTGGACAGTCGTCCTTTACCTTCGGCCAAGATATCGACGTAGTGTATCTTGGTGATGGATCAGACGACTCGCTTTGGGCCTCTGCAGCAGGAGCTGTAGGATACCTTGTTGGTGGTGGCTCTGTTTCTGGAAATACTGACATTATGGTTCGTGCTATAGAAAACGACCTTGCGTCTATAATAAGGGTAAATAAAAACTACAATTGTGGCATGATAGAAGGTAATGATTGCGTTCCAATTTTCAAAGGAACTAGCCACAGTGCTATACTAGAGGCAAACGGTGGGACCATGCCATCAGATATGGCATTCATCGCTATGAGTAAAGATGCAGGAGAAATCCTAGAGTCCGTTGTAATCAATGGTTCTGGAAGACTCGAGATGATAATGGACGTCACCAATGACGAAGAATTAACCATTAGAGTACCATGTGGAACTTACTACGGGAAAAGCACAGAACTTGTCATTGTAGGAGGCCACCACGATACCGTTTACCACGCACCTGGTGCGGTAGATGACACATCTGGCACAGCATCTGTTCTCGAAATTGCTACCATGTTTTCCGAATACATCGCAGAAAATGGAGAACCAGAACGTACTCTCAGATTCTGTACTTGGGGTGGTGAAGAAGAAGGTTTGTGGGGTTCAATCGCCTATGTTAACGAGATGAATCAGGACCTTGCTGAAAACCTAAGATTGTACGTAAATCTGGATATGAATCACGTAGATATCGATTATGAGAATAGAGGGAACTCGGTAACGCTTTTCACAAATCATCCCGAGGATTACAAACACATCGAAGCGTTAGCAGAAGAGTACAAGAAAGATAATCCTGAGATGGCAAAGAAGTACAAGATCAATCTTGGCCTCTATGATGGAGCTAAGGGTGAGGCTAATGGCATGCCTTGTAATTCAGACCACTGCCCATTCGTTTACGATTTAGATGGCGGGAATACCGTCGGCAGAGCAGCGGTATGCTATGGAAGTGGGTCTTACGAATACCACACTTACCTAGATGACATGTCTAGATTTAACGAGGAAAGCCTTGGGATTTCCACTACAATATATGGAAACTACATGAAGTTCCTCGCTTACAACTTGGATGCCTGAGGTGAATATATGGTCAAACCTAGCGCACATGCAAGCCACATTTTAGTGAAGAGTAAAGGTGAAGCAACTCAACTTGCTATGAATATCAAGAAACTGAAAGATTTCCAAAAAACCGCTAGGAAGAAATCCACCTGCCCATCAAGCCAGAAAGGTGGCGACCTAGGCTGGTTTAGGAAAGGCCAAATGGTAAGGGAATTTGAAGAGGCAGTCTGGAATACGCCTCTGAAATCAGTTTCACCACCAGTAAAAACTCAATTTGGATACCACTTAATCTGGGTCCACGAAAGAGAAGAGTGATTCTATGCCCACAAGAGTTGGTCTGGAGAGTTATGAGGTCATGGCAAAGCACGGCGTCTTTGATTATGAAAAGGATGATGCGCAACCTTTTGTCGTTTCAATTTGGGCTACGTTAGAAGACGACCCGGTCGATGATAACATCAATCAGACCCTGAATTATGCTGATTTACAAGCCGCTGTTGACAAAGAAATCGTTTCTTCAAAGCCTGTTAACCTCATGGAAACATTATGCATCAAACTTGTTTCAAACCTATCCGAGAATCAAATAATTAGCTCTCTCTCGATAAGGATAGAAAAACCCGACGCTCCGTTCCCCCATCCTGGTGGATTGGCGGTTGTCGAACATGAATGGACGAGGGATTGAAGGGGAGAATACTCTAGCCCCCATCATGACCCAGCCTTCGAGAGTGTTCGTTCCTTCTGTCACAGAAGAGGACGGTGGCACAATCGGATTAGGAGTATTCTCATCTGAAGAGGTGGCTTGGAAGGTCCTTCGTAAGTTTCTAAGCAAGTCACATCTCATGACTCTGACTCGTTCGGATTTGGTAATTTGGGAAATCGACCAAGTTGGAGAAGATGGCATGACTGTCTTATCAAGCATGCACTGTAGAGATTGTCCAGTCTGTAAGAGACGAACATTCTGGATGGATTTGGATACTTACTCTGCAATGTGCACCGGCAATTTATGCGAGGCATGGATAGAAGAATCAACTGTTGAGCCGGGTAAAATCGATCTAGGTTGGCCGCCTACAAGGTTCTTGAAACAGGCTGAAACAATAGAAGATGCACTGAGTGAATTGCGGATTATTGGTGCTGAAATTGAAGCTGCGGGAAGAACGCCAGATGAAGCATTCACATCGATTCCAGAGGAATGATTCCAACACCGGACATTCCAATCTTAAGCAGACCTCTTGCTTTTTCTGAGACGGCATAATTGAATTCGTTAACCTCTCCGTCGATAATCACGTGACAATCTCGATAGAATGAATTGTAAGCAGTTGCTAACTCTAGCAAGTATAGCGCAAAAATATGTGGTTTGTTTTCATTTACTGCAATGCTTAGCCTGTCGGGGAAATTTGCCATACTGCGCAGTAATTCATGCATCGCTGGACCTATTTCACCATTGGAATTGCTAACTGGACTGCGTCCAACTTTTCGTGAAATAGAGCATGCTCTTGTATGAGAATACATAACGAATGGTGCGCTTTCTCCCTCAAATGAAAGAGCATCCTCCCAGCGGAAAGTGAAACCTTTGTCTGGACTGACTTTGATGATATTGAATCTAACAGCTGAAACTCCCACTGCTTCAGCAATTTTCTCAACTTCTGCCTCACTCAGGTCAGATCTCAATTCCTTGACCACAGAAGCAGCATGTGCTTTCGCTTCCTCTAGCAAATCGTCCATGAATACTACGTTTCCTTTTCTTGTACTCATTTTACCTTCTGGCAATTTGATGAATGCATAAAACATCACGTCCGGCGTTCTTTCTCCTAATTCATTTAGTGTCATCCCAACCTGCTTTGCCTGTAACTTGTGGTCCTCTCCCAAAATATTCACTAAATCATCACATTGTTTCCATTTCCACATGTGATATGCGATGTCACGAGTTGCGTAAAGGGATGAGCCATCGCCCCTTCTATAGAAGAATTCTGTTTTTCCTTTCAAACCCCTTTGACCGAGGTCCAAGTAATGGGCACCGTTGTCTGCAACTCCGTGAATTTCGAGATTCTCCAATCTCTCCATCAATGCTGAAACAGAGCCATCGACCACGAATTTTGATTCTTTTGTGAATGTATCAAATTCTATACCCAAGCGCGAAAGTGTTTCCAACATTCCATCAAGAACTGGCTTGTAAGCCTCTTCAAATTGCGCTAAAACAGCGTCGTCTCCGTGCTCAGAAGCATGGACAAGTTCGCCGATCGCTTTCTCGATATCTTCGGATCCATCCTTTGAGCGCAAGTTCTGAGCAGCTTGGTACCAGCGAACGGTTTCGTGGTCTTTTTTTCCTGACCACTTTGGATTGATTCCTTCTTCATCGTCCAATATTTCGTCAACTTGTTCCTCGCTTAGATTTTGTAAAGCCCACGCTAGAACGCCTACCTGCTTACCCATATCATCGACATAATACTCAGCTCTAACCTCGTTGCCATACAGTCTATTGAGCCTAACCAACGTATCCCCTAAAATGGCATTTCTCGCCCTTCCTACATGGAAAGGTCCGTTTGGGTTCGCACTGGTATGTTCTATCAGAACATTTCTCTCGCCAGGGTTAAATTCGATATCCATCACATTCTTTGCCAACCAATCGGATTTTGCTTTGAAATTTAGATATCCTCCGATTGCCGAAACTTCAAATTCTCCAGATATGGAATCGGCTAATTCCTGAGCTATGTCTGCTGGATTTCTGCCAAGTTGTTTTGCAAACGGAAAGCAAGGTAGTGAGAGGTCTCCTTGGTCTTTTTCACGGCTAACCGCTAGAACATTTTTCCAGAAATCGCCATCTATGCCTATGTCAGAAACTGCTGACTCAAGACGTGGCTCCACGATTTTTCGAAGTATTTCCATGTCGAAGCCTCACATAATTGGATATCGAAGTACTGCTGCTAAACCGCCAAATCCTGAATCTAGTTGTGCTCCTTCTTCGGTATCAGTTGAAATGAATTTGACTTCCGAGCGGCCCTTTGCAGCCAAATTAGAGAACTCATCAATCAATGAAACTGAACTGATTTCAGTTAGGTCATCACCATCTGATTTACATTTAGGGCATGCAGGCAGTACTTCCATTCTGCCAATGCTAGAACTCCATTCATTCCCACAAGAGTTGCATTTTATTTCCACTATGTTCTTTCTCATTCCTTCACTGATTAGCAATTTTGCTACTGCGCCCTGTTCGAGGGCTTGCCTAATCATTGCCTCACCATAGGTTGCTTTTGGATTGGTTTTCACTAGTTCTTCCAAGAA
Organism: Methanobacteriota archaeon; assembly: GCA_011522915.1. Taxonomy (GTDB): domain Archaea; phylum Thermoplasmatota; class Poseidoniia; order Poseidoniales; family Poseidoniaceae; genus MGIIa-K1. The sequence continues at coordinate 14,045 of WTIA01000070.1, read as the reverse complement.
CTCAGTTACTACCTGCCTTTCAGCATCTAGTTCAATTTCTCCCATCAAACCGCCAGCATTGTCGACTAATTCCCTAACTCCACTTTCATTAGAATAGCCAACATCAAAGGTGGTCTTTGCAATTTTCTTTGCAATTTCATGATGGAAATATTCATTCTTCACAACGAAATCTTTGGTAGCACCAGGTCCACCGATGATGATTGCCTGAATGTTTTCTAATTCCGGGAGCCAATAAGAACAGGCATGTTCTGTAGCACGCTTGAAGAAATTATGAGCTGCTTCCTCGATTAATCTCTCGAAACGTTGAGCCGACTGACCACCTTGTCGGTGTTTACCCATGATGTTTGATACGAGATACTCCTGTACGTGTATGCGTTTTCCACTAGCGATACCGTAAGCAGCTTCTGCACGATCTATGACAAATAACCCGTACGATTTCTTGTCGATTAGCATATCCTCGAGTTGGGTCAATTCGAACCTTGAATCACAGCGGTACCTAAACGATAACAATGGCTGAGGAAGGTCGTCAATTACCACTGTAATATGTCTCGTCTTGTTATTTCCAACAATTATTGCACCGGTGAATAAGGCAATCCCTCTATCCCCAGCATCTCTGTACTTTGACAGTGATGAAATCGCTGATTCGATAGCACCCTGTACATTCTTTTTGGTTGATTTAGATTTGATGTTTGCAGCCTGCCCGTGCTCGTTTTGGAGCATTTGACGTGCATCGGAAACCTGTCTATCTGGAGGTATGATAACAGTAACTAGTTCTGTACCAAAACCCTTCATTTCTCTGAGGTCCTCTAAAGCCAATTTTAGCTTTAACCTGCGGGTCGCCTGTTCTGGATCATCACTCACTCAGGTCTCCCCCACACCTAAGGGCTAAGGCGAGGACTTTGAAGCCTTCTGAGAAGTAAGCATCATCAATGGTCGACTTTCACGGTCATGTGATGCCGACCCAAATTGTCGCACTCGGTGGCTCGCTTCTTAGACCAGAAGAAGCCGAAGAGAGAGCTGTGTGGTTTGGGCGACTCCGTCAGATGGCAGTCCACTTCGAAGGAAATGGAAGGAAACTGGGAATTGTTGTTGGAGGAGGGCTGCCAGCAAGAGAGGCGATTTCCTTGGCAAAGCAATCATTCACAGACTCCTATAGACTAGACACCGTAGGGATTGCTGCTACTAGATTGAATGCTACAATTCTACAACAATCCTTACAAGAAATTGGTTGTAATGTCGCTCCGATTATTCCTACATCAACAGATGAAGCCGCTGAATTACTACAAATCCACAACATTGTGGTGATGGGCGGAACGACTCCTGGTCATACCACCGATGCGGTATCGGTTGCATTAGCACGAGATTGTGGCGCACCGCATTGCGTAATCGCCACGAATGTAAGCCACGTACACGATAGCGATCCAAGGACAAATCCAGATGCAAAACCACTGGAAGAGATTACACTCTCGGAGTTGGCACAAATCACTGGAGATGAACCACTTAAGCCAGGACAGTCCGCTGCTGTGGACCCAGTTGCTGTTAGTTGGGCGATAGATGCAGGAATCAGACTAGCTGTTCTTGATGGAAGAGACGTCACTAGAATAGAAGATGCATTAGAAGGGAGACCATTCATTGGAACTTTGGTAAAGGTGGATTGAGATTATGGTGGATGCAAAGGCAATAAAAGACAAGGTAAGTAAAAAAATCAACAATACCCGTTCAAAGATTTCATCTCAAATTACTGCGCATAAGCATTGCAGAATTTGTGGAATTAATATCGATGCTAAATCAGAACCGCGGATTTGTAAAAGCGCTGACTGCTCTTCAGCACTCGAAAAAAGGGAGAAAAATGACAGAATGATGAGAATAATGTTCTTCATATTCGTCGGAATATTCTTTGTTCCAATTCTATTGAGTTCAGTGGGTATACTTGGCTAATTCTGACGGTGCCAACCGTCGGGTAGCAGCAGGGGGTCACTTGCCATATTCTCCTTACATCGCCTGACAATTTCTAGCCGAAGAGAGGTTACTCCAACATCGTCGAGTGAGGAGATAGTCACGCATCCTTCTTCGTCTAATAGTACTGGCAATTCAGGCTCACCCTCTCCGTCCCAGTTAGATTCTGCTTCTGAAACTTCGTCCCAATTTTCTGGCCTAGGTTCCATCAAGTCGGCCTTTGAAACAACCACGATGATATCAATCTCTGGGAGAAGTGATTTGACTTCATCCAACAAATTATGTTGGTCATCAAGACTAGTTCCACATTGTTCTGAGATATCCATCAAGAAGATACACAGGCTACCAACGTGCTCTATTGCCGCTATAGCCTGCATTTCGATTGCATTTCTATCATCCATCGGCCTATCTAGAAGACCTGGCGTGTCTACCATCTGGTGAGGCACTCTTCTATGTTTGAAGTGACCGACGTGCAATTGTTTGGTGGTAAATGGATAGTGGTTTACTTCCATATTTCCGCTTGATAGTGAAGAGATGAATGCACTCTTTCCGACATTTGGCGCACCACATACAACGATTGTTGGGCACACCTGATCGATTACTGGCAATTGGCGAAGTATCATCCTACTTTCATGCAGCCAATCCAAAGAAGGGCCTACTCTTCGCATTATGCTTGACAATCGGCCATAGGCTTCTTTTCTTGCATCGTGCATAACTTCGAATCTAGCTGAACGAATGATTTTGTCAGAATTTTGTTTGGCAATTTTGCGCATTTGCTTGGCACCCCAGCCCAGCATTGACAAATGATGGCGATAATCGTCACAACCTACACAAGCGTCTACCATCGCTTTGTCAAAAATAGGCATTTGGTCAAGGCTTGGCCATGATTTTTCTGTATCTTCAAGATATTGTGACATTACATCTGCTGCAGTCTGAACCATCCTCGTGAGTTGCTTTCTGACTCTGAACACCTTAACCGGGTCATCAACTCTATCGGCTGATTTTTTGGCCCTGCTAAATCCTTTATCGAGCACTTCTTCTTCAGTAAGTACGGTGACTAAGTCTCTCCATACTACCTTCATCAGAATGCCTCCATTACGTCGGGGAACTCACCCTCTTTTCAATTGTAAGGTAAATTCTCATGCGTCAGGGCTTAGAAGGAGGAGCCCCGACAGAGTGCCATGTCGGACTTACCAAACTGGGCAAAGAAGATGTGGAAAGACCTCGGTTCACCAGATATTAGCGAATTACAAAGCGTCCACACAGGCGATTTAATGGAGCGCAGACACGGCTTAAGGAAGGACGATTTGGTAGAAGTCCAACTAGATGCAAGAGCTCTCAGGGATGACGACCCTACTTGGGTTAAGGGCCGATTGTTATCTTCAGGTAAATCATCTCTAGAGATTCTTACCTCCAACGGAGATCACTCCTACATTGCACGCGAAGTAATTGTAAGAATTGATTTAGTTGCTCATACAAGACCTGCATACATCGATGACAAGGAGCTTCTAGAATTCGAGAGAGCAGACCAGAAGCGACGTACTAATCTTCACGAAAAGGTCGAGAAGAAGACCAAAGGCAATGATGATTCACACCTATGGGGTTGAGACTTTGAGTTGGACTGTCGTTGATGAACACCATCTTGAGCGAACATTTGATTTTCCAGATTTTGCTAAGGCTTTGGAATTCGTCAATATTGCAGGACAAATTTGTGAAGATCAAGACCACCATGCAGAGTTCACTTTGGAATGGGGAAAGGTACTCATCAGAACTTGGAGTCATGATGTAAACACAATTACTGAACGTGATTACAAACTCGCAGATGCAATAGACGAGGTGTTTGCAGATGGACCCGAAAGGTAGAGAAATACCAGGTTACAGAATGCATGCTTTTGTTTGTGGACATTCTAGACCAGAAGGTTCTGCAAGGGGTTGTTGCACTGAAAAGAATTCACTAGAATTGATGATGGAATTCAAATCTGCAACAAGAACCTTAGGAATGAGCGACGTTCGCGTACAGAAATCAGGATGCTTAGATTTCTGTGAATCTGGACCAACATGCGTCATTTATCCTCAAGGTGAGTGGTTCAAAATTTCAACCGAAGCAATTCCAAAACTTGTCGAATATCTACAAGGAGGAGAACTTCCTAAAGAATTCTTGCTGGATATCAAAGCTTGACTGGTCGAGTTGCACCACACGCTTGACACTTCAATAATGTCGTCCTGTCCTGCTTTATGAAGTGGGTATCGGGTGCATTGCATTGAACACATTTGATGTACGTATTTACATAATTCACAATTGCTTTCTTCAACCTTTTTGGAGGAATCCTTCCCTTGAATCTTGCACGGGGGCCATCTCTTGAGCCTGCAGTACCCAATTCATTAAGCATGAATTGGTAAACGTGATTGTCATCTCTTTCCATGTGATTAACAACCTCTGTGAAGTTTCGGAAGATGGTGTTTGAACCCTCAATCATAATCTGAGGGTCAGGAAGTGTCCAACGGGCTCGATTGGAGATTTCTTCGGGAATATTTGACCTAGCGCGGTCAAGCAAAGACTCGTACTCAAAGTCGGACATCAGTTCCTTCGCCGAGCCCGCCCCATTTGAGGGTTTCCGCCTGATAGATGAATCTCTAACGATGGTTTGATGTCTTAGTTCCTACCAGATATCAATCATGGAGCAAGGTTTGAGCATAGAACAATTACGTGACATGGTCTCTAATTTGCGTAAAGATGGACTAAATTCCCAGCAAATCGCAGACGAGTTATCCCTATCACAAGACACAATATCTTGGCTTATCGCGGATAGCAGTGTTAATGAGAAACCACAAGATATTCGAATCGGTTGGAGAACTATCGGAGTCAGGCCACAGAGGATTGCTGCGATTGGAGCAATTATGGCAGTCGTAGCAGCAGAAGAATGCGGAGATACAATAGACACCATCGTTGGAATTTCAATAAATGGCGTTCTATTCGCAAATGAGGTCGCAAGCCAACTAGGATGTGAAGTTGCTATCCATCGAAATGTTGACGGCGGAGCTGGCATGGGTTCACTTTCAAATAAGTACGGCCAGGTAGCAGGAAAGAGGGTCGCCATTGTTGACGATGTCCTCTCTACAGGAGTTACAATGTCAAAAACGATTGATTCAATGCGAGAAGCAGGTGCTGAAGTCTCACTATGCTTAGTATTGGTAAACAAGACGGTCCGAAATGAGATCGACGAAGTTCCTTTGAGAGGAATTATCAGAGCAGCAGTAGTTTGAGGGGATTTCTTGCACTGGGCAGATTTCGCAGCACAGACCCTTTCGCATCGCGGAAAAAAGCACATTATTGCTTCAGGTATTACTCCTAGTGGAGAATTTCATATCGGCCACTTGAGAGAGATCCTGACTGGTGATATGATAACTAGGGCTTGCAAGAGTGCAGGCCTAGATGCAGAATTTGTATTCATAGTAGACTCAGCAGACCCGCTTCGAAAAGTGTATCCTTTTCTTTCGGATGAATATGAGAAATACATTGGTTGTGCTCTGGCAACAATACCTGCACCAGATGAAAATGGTAAACCGGGTAATGATGGTAGGTCCTATGCAGAGCACTTTTTGCAGCCTTTCCTTGATGCGCTTGAGCAAATAGATGTGAAACCACGAATTATTGATAATTACACTTCATACGCTAATGGAGAATTTGCAGAAAAGGCCCGAATCGCTTGTAAAAAAGCAGATGAAATTCGAGAAATTATCGAGAGAGTAAGTGGTCGCGAACTTGCAACCGATTGGTTTCCATACAACCCTTATGGTCACAATGGAAGCCTAGATGACGTAAATGTAACCGGATTTGAGTGGCCTTATGTCCACTGGGAACAAAATGGAGTTGTTGGTAAATCCGACTTGAACAAAGCAGACGGTAAACTACCCTGGAGAATTGATTGGCCTGCAAAATGGGGCTGGATTGGCGTCACATGCGAACCATTTGGGAAAGATCATGGGGCTGCGGGTGGTTCCTATGCAACAGGAAAAGAGATTTCAGTTCTGTTTGGTGATAACCCACCACATCCATTGGTTTACGAGTGGATTTCTCTAAAGGGTCAGGGCGCGATGTCATCCTCAACAGGTAACACAATAGGGCCACTGGAAGCTTTGGAATTAGTTCCTCCCGAGATTCTAAGGTACCTAATCGCTTCAACTAAGCCAAAGAAAGCGATTACATTCGATGCTGGAATGTCACTGGTAGAGTTAGCAGACGAATATGAGAGACTAACTGCTCGGGATTTGGATTCAGAGATGAAAGACGAACAACTATCCAGAAGGCAACGAGTTGCATTAGAGGATGCTGAAGGGGCATTGCGAATGAGCAAGATTGGAGATGTAGAGCACTACAATGTTTCTTTCAGACATTTAGCAATGTTAGCGCAAGTGAAAACCGATCAGGAAATATTCAACACACTAGGAGAAGAACTCTCAGATAGGCTAGCAAGAATGAGGAATTGGATTAATGGACCTCATTTCCCAGAAGAATTGAGAATCAGAGTTCTAGAGACTCCTATGCAAGGACTAGATTTGAATATCACCGCAAGTTTGCGAGAGGCACTTTCAGAATCTCTTTGGAATTCAAAGGATATCGGGGATAGCATTTCTTCATGCTTCAAGGTAAATGCAATTAATCCCAGAGAAGGCTATAGAAACTTGTACCTTGCTATATTGGGTGTTGAAAAAGGACCCAGGCTAGCACCTATTTTGGCAGAGTTAAACAAAGATAAAGTCCTGAAATTACTCGGTGAATAAAGGATTTTGAGAAACTCCACAGATACGTAGTATCTGCACCGTGCGATTGAAAGGTATCTACAGTTGTTGCCTGCACATGGCCGGAGTCTATTGTCCGAGTTGTGAGGCTGGTGTCGAACCCGCTTCGAAGTTCTGCCTCTCCTGTGGAAATGACCTTACAGTACGTGGACCTATTACTGCGACAGGTCACGATCTGAATCAATTGAAAGATGTAATTAGAACACGAGATGACCTTTCAATGGCTGAAAAATTCGACATGATTGCAAAAGTCGAGGAAGGAGCAAATCCAATCTTACTTGGTATTGCTGCGCCAGCGGATGATGATGAAGTCGATATCGGAGAAGCGATTGCTGCCGGGGAAGAAAATGCGACAACAGAAAATGCGTTTACGAATTATAAATTTGGAGAGTCAGAAGCCGCATCCGCAGCGGTAAGAGCAACCGTTAGAGGAACTGATGGATGGGTCCTAGTACAAAGTGGGGACCTAAACTTAGCAGACGGTATGTTTAGAGATGCTATGAATTTAGGAATGAAAGCTAGCACTCACATTCATGATGTTTCGAGTGGAGAGCATGAAGGTATTGACCCGGAGGCGATGCGCTCGATTCCTGTTTTGAAACCACCTAAGCGCTCTTTCTGTCCAAAGTGTGGCTCAGATATTCACGCTAACACAATGTTACAATGGCGCAAGTGGAGAGATTCCTCCGGAGACGTAGTTTCTATGCAACTTGAAGCCAGTATGGAAACTGCGCTTATTCAAGTTGCATCGCATTACCTTACCGTAATTGAGAACATGAAAAAGGACTCTAACTCGGTTGATGAAGATACTATTCGAAAGAAACTCGAAAAAGAAATTCGCAAAGAATTAGAAGCTGAATTTGAGGGTAGAACTGCTGCCTCAAAAGGCAAATCGACTAGCAAATCCTCTGCAAAATCTGGAGCAAAATCTGAGACAAAATCAACCCCTGCAAAGAAGTCAAACGCTACTACTCCTAAGAAGAAAGCAGGAGGATTGTTTGGAGCAAAGAAAGTCAAAAAGACATTCGAAGGCGACCCTGCTGACAAAGCAGATTGGTTCCTTGCAGATGCACTTGATACTGTCTATGACCCGCATGGCACCGGCAAGGTACTGAAGCCAAAGACCATTCTTGCAAGGTCAAGTGAAGGAAATGTCCGAGTTCAGGATGTTGTTCGCGTCTATGATTCAGAAGGCAGAGATGGAATTAGTGAACTGGCTTGGACCAGCCCGCTAACCGAGTACATCATTGAAGCATACGATGCTTGTTGATCAATAGTTTACAGTGAGTCTCATTGGCACTAGGTCCACTTCGCGACTGGCTTTGATTGCAGAAACCTCCATCACCGCTCCAGACATCGTGGTAACAAATGGAATGTTCATTTCAACAGCAAGTCTTCTCATCATGTTACCATCTCTAACCGCCCCACCTGAGATTGTTGGCACATTTACGATGAAAGAGACTTGTCCTTTACGCATCAAATCCAAGGCGTCAGGATGCTTTCTATCATTAATTCTATAGACAGTTTGGACATTTATTCCATTGGCTCTAATCACGTCAGCTGTTCCAGGTGTCGCATAGATTGCGAAGCCCATTTCTTCCAATTTCTCAGCGACTGGCACAAGAGCATCCTTGTCTTCATCCCTAACCGTGAGGTATGCTCCGCCTTCCTTAGCCACAGGAATTTCGGTTGCTAACCTAGCCTTGAGATATGCAACATCGGCTCTAGTATCAGAACCATATACCTCACCAGTAGATTTCATTTCAGGGCCTGGTGCAGGATCTAATCCTTGCAATTTGATGAATGGGAAAACCGGCGCTTTAACTGCAACGTGGCCGGAGGTAGGAGTTGGAATATCCTGGTCTTTCAAATCAATACCCAGAGTTACTCTCGCTGCTATCCTAGCCATTGGGACTCCCGTTGCCTTCGCCACAAATGGCACGGTTCTACTGCTTCTAGGATTTACTTCCAAGCAATACAAGTTTTCTCCTTGTATAGCGAACTGTATGTTGAAACAACCTCGTATATTCAGACCAATTCCGATTTTCTTAGTCTGCTCTCTAACCCTAGCCAGCATTTCTTCACTGATGTTTTGGGTTGGAATGAAACATGTGGAGTCCCCAGAATGGATTCCTGCTTCTTCCAAATGCTCCATGACTGCGCCTATGAGAACTTCTTTTCCATCTGATGCAGCATCGACATCAAGCTCTATTGCGTGACCTAAGTACTCGTCCACAAGCAATGGTTTGTCAGGGGCAAGGTATGCTTCTGCGAGGTATGCTTCGAGCTGTTTCTCATTAGCGAGTATTTCCATTCCCCTACCACCCAAGACATAAGATGGTCTAATCAAAACAGGGAATCCTATCTTCTCAACTGCATTTCTAACGTCATCTGCACTGGTTCCTGTTGCTCCTCTTGGCATTTGGATGCCTGACCTCTCTGCAAATGCTTCGAATCTTTCTCTATCGCTAGCCTCATCGATTGCGTCGCAAGTTGTTCCTAGAATATCTAGATCCATCTTCAAAACTGGAAGTCTCTTCTCGAGAGGGAGGGCGAGGTTGATTGCCGTTTGACCTCCAAATTGTAACAAGATTCCATGCGCTCTTTCTCGCAACAGTACTTCTGTGACGTATTCGAGTGTTAATGGTTCGAAGTAAAGTCGGTCGGATGTATCGAAGTCGGTTGAAACCGTTTCGGGGTTGTTATTCATCAATACAGCATCCATTCCAGCTTCTCTAATCGCCTTAACAGCGTGAACACATCCATAATCAAACTCAATTCCTTGGCCGATTCTAATCGGTCCAGAGCCAATTACAACCTGCCTTCTTTTGACTCGATTTTCTAAATCGGGTAAAATGTCGATTTTATTGTCGCCTTGAGGTTCGTAAGTTGAGTAATAATACGGCGTCTTGGCAGCAAATTCAGCAGCACAAGAATCCACCATCCTAAAGATTGGATGTACGGTTTTTGCGTGTCTTGCTACCATTACAGCTTGTTCATTTCGACTTTCTGAAATTTCTTTCAGACCTGTGGCAGGGAAACCAGATAGTGCATCTGCAATATGACCATCAGAGAAGCCATGACTCTTCCATCTTCTAAATTCAGATGCTTTAACATCTTGTGGAGAACATCCTCTAGCTACTATTTCATTCTCGATATTTGCTAGTTTTTGGAATCCATACAAGAACCATCTAGTTATTCTTGTAATTTCATGCACTCTTTCAATTGACCATCCCCTTCTGAATGCTTCAATTACCGCACCCATTCTCCGGTCTGTTGCAATCCTTAACCAATCGATTAGAACACTATCAGGTAGTTGTTCATGCGCCCTTTCAGCCATGCCTTCTCCTTCTGATTCATCAGCCCTAGTAAGTGGCCTTGGATGAGGAGACCCTTGTTCTAGGGAGGCCCAGGCCTTTAGGAAGGCCTCTTCGAAGCAGCGGCCAATTGCCATCACTTCACCAGTTGATTTCATAGAAGTCCCTAAAGTTCTGTCAGCGGTTCTGAACTTATCGAACGGCCAGCGTGGGATCTTTACCACACAGTAGTCAAGAGTCGGCTCAAATGCAGCGGTTGTCCCTTCCCCTGTAATCGGGTTTGGTAATTCATCAAGCGTATATCCCACAGCAATTTTTGCAGCCATCCTAGCAATGGGGTATCCTGTTGCTTTTGACGCCAAAGCAGATGACCTTGAAACCCTAGGATTTACTTCGATGACTCTGACCTCTCCAGTTGACTGATTGACAGCGAATTGAACATTGCATCCACCTTTGATGTTCAGTGCTCTGATTAGAGATAATGACATGTCTCTTAATTGCATGTGGTCCCTATCCGACAAAGATTGAACTGGAGCAACGACTGTGGATTCTCCTGTGTGTACGCCCATTGGGTCAATGTTCTCCATTGTACAAACGATTGTTGCGTTATCAGCGGTATCTCGCATTACTTCATACTCATATTCTTGCCAGCCGAGAATACTCTCTTCGATAAGTACCTGGCCAATTCTACTATTTCTCAATCCTAAGGTTGCTATTTCGACTAATTCCCCAGTATTCCAAGCGGTACCTCCGCCCAGCCCACCAAGTGTGAACGCAGGCCGAATTAAAATCGGCCATGAGCCAATTTCATCTGCAGCGGCAAGAACTTCATCCATCGAGTTACAAGCGATTGCTTCGGATATTGGTAAATCGATTTCTAAGCAAACCTGATTGAACAAATCTCTATCTTCGGCTTTGTCAATCGCATCTAAATCAGAACCTATCAATTCCACTCCAAGTTCATCCAAAACTCCTGCATGAGCCAACTCACTAGCAATATTTAGTGCCGTTTGGCCACCCATTCCTGCGAGTAGAGCGTCTGGCTTTTCTATCTCGAGAATTCTACGTATTGTATCCGGCAGCAAAGGTTCAATGTAGACCTTATCCGCCATTTCGGGATCGTTTTGGATAGTTGCTGGATTTGAATTTACCAAGATTACTTTGTATCCGTCTTCCCTTAATGCCTGGACCGCTTGGGAGCCAGAGAAATCGAATTCAGCAGCTTGTCCGATTTTAATTGGACCTGAACCCAAAACCAAAATCGTCTCCAAATCTTCCCTACGAGGCATCAATTTCCACCTCCGTAGTGTGCATCAACCATTTTTCGGAACCTTGCAAATAACGGGTAAGCATCGTGAGGACCAGGGGCTGCTTCGGGATGGAATTGTACAGTGAAAACCGATTTTCCTACTATGTCCAAGCCTTCCACGGTTCTGTCATTTGCATTGACAAATCTTACTTTGGCTTGCTCTCCATGTAGATTATCTCCTTTCGGAGAACATGCTCCTGAAGGGTGTGCTGCAAGCATGCCTGCATCCGGGTCAGCAACAGCAAATCCGTGATTTTGGCTAGTAATCCAAACTCTACCACTCTCTAAATCGACACAGGGTTGGTTTGCACCACGGTGTCCATACCTCATCTTGTAGGTTTGAAGGCCACTGGCAAGACCGAGTAATTGATGTCCTAGACATATACCCATAACTGGCATGTTTGCTTTAACCGCTTGAGCAAGGGTGTTTCTTGCCATTGTTGCTTTTCCAGGATGCGCAGGATCTCCGGGGCCATTGGAGCAGAATAATGCAACGATACCGTAAGATTGCGCTTCTGAGAAGGTCGTGCTTGGTGGACACCAAACAACTTCGAAATTGCAACATAGGCTTCGAAGAATATTGTATTTTATTCCACAATCAATTGCCGCTATTCTTGGAAGTGGATTCCCAAGGTCGTCTGTTGCGCCTTCGTTTACAATTACTGGCTCATTTATTGAAACCATGTCGACTAAGTCTTCTAGTTCTGGGGAAGTTAACTGTGCAAGATGTGCCTTGAGCCTCTCTTCATCATCTAATGGACCGAATACACAAAGGACACATCCGTGTTCTCGAACCCTTCTTGTTATTGCTCTCGTATCGATTTCTTCTATTCCAGGAACATTGTGAAATGCCAAAAATTCACTTATGCTTGCAATTGAATCCCTATGGTCTGGATTCTTCATTGCATGACGAACAACAACACCTCTAGGCCAGACGCCTGCGGATTCGGAAGTTCCGTGATGTATACCATAATTTCCAATTAACGGATAAGTGAAGGTGAGTACTTGTCCAGCAAACGATGGGTCGGTAAGAGATTCTTGATAACCTGTCATTCCGGTAGTGAAAACTAATTCACCTTCACCCCATACTTGAGCTCCAAATAACTTCCCAGTAAATCGACTTCCATCCGCTAGCAATAAAACTCCATCACCTGAAGCAGAAGGAGGGATTGCGGCTCCATCTTTGATGCCGTCTGTGGCGTCTAAGAGATTGATACGGTCACCAGAAGAGGTATCTCCTTTCTGAGACCACTTCCCCGACATCAAATTTGCTGATTGTATAGGGGGTATAATCATTGGGAAAGACCTGTTCTAAATTCCATAGTAGATGTATAATGTGTAAATCATTAGAAAATGGCTTACAGCATCCTTTGTAAGTTATTGGTTTCAAAGAATTATTCTTCCTCTATTTCATGAACTACCTTACCTTTGTTAGTTCCTTCAATAACTAGCCGAGCGCCATCGAAATTTCTTTCGCTAGCAGACTCACCAAACCAAGCGTCCATGAATAACGCTAATGCTGCTACCTCTGAATGGGGTTGATTACCAACTGCAACATTGTGTTGACATAATTTGTAGACATCTCCTGGAACCTTAGCACCTCCCACAATAATCACAACTGGCTTATCTCTTCTTATCTTGGGAATAGCTTTTCTAAATGGTTCACCATACATCGTCAGATGAATTGCAGTCCCACCATTTTCAACGTGTCTTCTGAGATGGCCCAAACCACTTACATGCTCAGTCTCAAGACTTCCGCCAAATCTAGAATCAACCGATTTTAAATTCTCGAACATTTCCTTATCTTCATCGCCTGCAAGCAGGAAACCATCAGCACCCATCGCTCTGGCAACAAGTGCAAGATGAGTTGTTATTCTAGGATCCCTTCCTTTACGATAGCCAAGACGTAACACGTCTAGTCTCTCGCTCATAATTACCCCAAGCGGTTCTCGTCTTCAAGCCTCGGGCTCTATCGGTAACTCAGATTCAGGTTGAAACTCGTCTCCGGTGCTTGAATAGTCAATGCTAGGATTCTTCTCCATGAATTCTTTGACCCAAACTAACAACCAAGCGTCGATTAGTAATTTTGCAGCCATCAAAACGGTTGTGCATAATACTGCTAATCTGAAAGTTTTCCAAATTGCATCTCCGGTTTCAACATCTCCCATCAAACCCATTATTGCTGGCTCAAAGGTGTATAGAACCGCTAGTACGAACATTATCCCACTTGCTAGGCCGGGAAACAATTGTCCTAGTTCTCTGCTGAAATCAGAAAGCAGAGAACCAAGGAAAATCAAGCATGGAGCCAGAATTGTGATTGTCAAAAAATCAGGCCCAAAGAAAATTGAGTCAAAAGCAGGCTCATTGTCAACTTGCAAAACAGTTAGCCACCAAAATACGGCATATCCAGCAAAGATCCCACCAACCGTTTTGGCCTTCTTGTGAATCATGCTTGGAATTGCACCAATTGAAGGAGGGTTTAGTCTAGTGAAAATGCGTTCAGCGAACAATAATTTGTCATCACTTGGCATAATGATGTCTTCAGATTCATGACCTTCATTGGCAACTTCGCTCATCACCCCTTCTTCAGACATGGGTACACCTGTCCCCCCGCATCTCATAAAACCTGCCGCAGGCAGGGGTGTTAACATGGCAGTCTATGA
>WTIA01000004.1 GCA_011522915.1 Methanobacteriota archaeon | reverse complement strand
GTGGCACTCAAGAGGCCGTGGGTTCAAATCCCACAGCGTCCACCATCCCTTTTTGCCTCGCATTGTGTGGTTTTTATTTTCAAAATACACGACGCCGCTGCGTCTGAACCCCATTGGGTGTGAACTCACAAGTTCTATCAAGAAATATTGATATCCTCTCTCAGATTCCTTACATCAATGAAGCAGAACATTTTCCCAATTCGTCAGTTCTAGGATTTTTTATTTCCAGAGAAAGGACAACGTGATTGCGAATCTTTAGCAGGTGTGCCGTGTCCCATTTTTGATTTGGTTTCATGGATTTCTGGTAAGTAAAATAAATTTGGTTTTAGAATCTTATTTTCCCAATGGTCACACAGATACAACGGAGTTGCAGAGGCTCCAATCGGCGGTACAATCCATGCCCATTCTGCATGCACATCTCGCCCAGCCTCTTTCTCATTCTTTTCAAATTTCAAGAACCACTCTGAAAGAGTGTGATGGTCCATCATTCTTACACCGTCTTTCTCAAAGGAATGAAGGATTGCTCGGTTTAAGTCAACCTGAACTTTATCTTTCCACAGTTCTCGATTGGTCATATTGGTAATGCCCATGGAAGCCGCAATATCCTCGATTAGGTTGTACCTATCTTGGTCAGTGAAATTCCTCGCCCCAATTTCTGTTGACATGTAGAATCCATTGAATGGTGCAAGTGTATAGAGTAGCCCTCCGATTTCAAGTGACATCGCTGATACAGCAGGTAGAGCATACCATTGTAGATTCATGTTCTCTAAACCGGGCATATCTGGGTGGCGAATCTTAACTTGAAGAATTATGTCCTCGGGTATTTCACGCATTATTGGAGACTGACCTGGCCATTCCAATACCAGGGGCAGAATGTCGAAATTGGTAGGATTTTCAACATTCCAGCCTAATTCTTTGATCCTTCTCGTCAAAGTTCTAGTTGCCGGGTCTCCAAGAGTTCGTCCATTTTCTAATTCATGACATGCGTAGCGAATATATTGGTCATTCCACAATCGAGGGCCAATACCATCACCATCAGCCTGTCTGAAAACAGTCATACAGGCTCTAATTTCGCCACCGTTGGTCGCCCACTTAATATGGTCAAACATCGCCTCAAAAATCTCATCCGGTTCTGTTAGATGCCTTGCATCTTTTACCGCCAAAGTCTCCCAAAAGTATCGACCTACACATCTTGTGGAATTGCGCCATGAAACCCGCGCCCCCCACTCCAATTCCTGATAATTTGGAATCCAAGTGCCTGTTTCTAAAATCTGATTTTTGACTTCTTCCAACCGAGACATATTATTTGCACCTTCGGCTATCATTTGGAGAATAAATGATTCAGCTTCTTTACCGATTTCTTTGGTAGGCTGTGAATCAAAAGATGATACTTCGATAACTGGTACTTCCATCGTGCCAAAGCGTTTGATTTCGGTTTGTACTCTATTCTCTAGCATATTTTCAACAACAGAGGTACAGCCTCCACAAACAGTAGTTGCACCTGTTTGCTTCTTCAAAGTCGCAATATTATCTACTCCTGAGATAATCAAATCTTCAACTGTTGAGTATGCAAGGTCTACACACCTACATACCATTTGGTTAGCATTGCTTTGTTCGCTTTCCAAACCGCCGGTTAATTGGAAATTTTCTATTTCGCTATTGGATACCACTTTTCCTTGAATCATTGCTTTGAGCACGTTGGATTGTTCCTTCCACACGCCTTTTCCAGACATTGCTACAATCTGACCTGATTCATTGGTAGAAATCGAGTACTTCCGGCTGCCTTTCCTCCAAGAGTAATCTCTCACTGAATCGGAATTATCGACGGTCGCTTGCAAATATCTTCCATCCAAATTTCTTCTTATTCTGATATTGCAATCATTTGGCCTGAACATTACCAAGTGCGTGCCAGGTTGGTTTTGAATACGAATACTTTGAGTCCTCAATATTCCAACACTCGGTATGATTCTTACACCCAGAATTGTACAAGCATTGTGAATTAGCCAGCCTTTAAAATCTGAATTTATGGCGTGATAATTCTCCAACCGAGTTGAACCAAAAGATGCAAACAAAAGTTCTGATTGTGTAATCGAATAACCGTATGAAGTTAGCATATCTTCGGCTTCTGATTTATTCTTCAATCTAAAATGCACATCTGGAATTGAAGATTTCACGAAATCAACGATTTCATTAGACATCAACATATCAAACTCATTTACATCTAATCTGTTATCATCGTCTCTGTCTAATTTTGAAATGAATTCTTGAACATCCATATCTGTAAACTTACTAGAGATTGAAATCAACTCGTCCGATTCTATGAAACCACTTCGGTCTTGGTCGATGTCATTGAATAAAACGCTTGCAATCATTTCACGGTCAGTGATAGTAGATAGCATCCCACTAATACGAGCGCTTAATTCAAAGGAATCAATTGGATTGGAGTAGATGCTTAATCTATTTCCAGAATTGAGTTCTTGAGTCTCTAGATATGAAAAAATATCTCGTAGTGTTGTAACTCCTCTCTCTATGTTTTGAGAAAAAATTGGCAATTCGCCTGTCTTCCTGAATAATTCAAGATCGTAAAATAATGGTTCAAGCAAGATTGGTGTTTCAACAATAATCCAATCTTTTGCAAATTCGATTTCACTTTCACAGTCGGTCAAAATCAACACTTGAGACGACTTATTTCCCAAATTTGAACAAATTCTTGCCCAATCATTTTGATTCCAAACCGAAATGATTCCTACGTCAATCCCATTAAATGAAGCAAGGCTGTTTGGAACTAATCCTTCGAAACCGAACTCATGGAAAACTTCTCTCAGTATGCCCTCTCCAACTTCTATTTCAAAGCCTTTTGGAGAGTTCATACACTCCGTAAACCAGCATCGCATTAGAGCATTGCGGAGGGGCAAATAGGGTAGATTGAAAATTCACCAATTGTAAAATCAATCTAGCAGTAGTCTGATTTCCTCAACAGAGCGCAACTCTGCGAGATATATCTGCTCAACTGCATCATACAACTCCCTATCGTCGATTTCCTCTAGAAGTGGTAGTAATTGACCATACACTTCAGCTGCCTTTGTTTCGGTTGCTAGAGCACCTTGAAGCATCTCCCTAGTATCTGTTGTGTGTGCAATAGCCATTGAGTCTCTTTCAGTAACACATTCTCCGCCGTGCTTTACAATTGCATTGCGAATTGTAGCAGCATGAACCATTGACTCATTGGCTTCTTGTTGGAACATTGGCTCGAGTTGAATTCTGTGTAATCCCTTGACGTATGCTGCATAGTGCGCATACAGATTGATTGCTCTCAGTTCCAAACCTAGTGCTTGGTTCATTTTTTCAATTAATTTGGACATGATATCACCATTTAGGTCAAACGAAAAAAAATCCTCGCCGTTCTCCTTTGGAATCACGTTTTCGTGTTAGTTCATTAAGCCTTGCTTCCAATCTTTCTTGATTCTAATCGGCCTGATAGATGTAAACGTCGGAATAAAGGATATAGCCACTTTGAACCAGCGTAGATTTAAGGCGATATTTTTGTATTCTAATAAGCGATTTAGACAAGCGATTCTCGTCTTTGTTCTAATCGCCATACCGTCATTCGCAATTACAGGTGGTTACATTGTATCTGATTCTCCAACTCCAATAGATGGAGTTGAAGAAAACCCCTACCCATCTAAACAGTTCAGTGATGGATTCCTATTCATTGTAATCGACGGCGGTGGCCGGAATATGATGGCAAATCCAGACTTGATGCCCAAACTAAACGAAAGGGTGGAGGATGGCGCATATCTAGAACTGGTTTCTAGCCCAATGACTATGACCGCGATTTGTGTTAAGGAAATCGCAACAGGTGTCCCTTCCAAACCCAATGAAGCGCTCTCAAACTTCAGACCTGAGCACCCAGGAACTATCGATGGATGGAAACTGGTTAGTACTCATGATGGCAATAATGACGGAGAATACGACCACAAAGTGGGTATTTTGGGAGATTACGTTTGGAAAGATCTCTACCCTGACCGAGAGTTAATCCCCTTCTCTCAGCATAGATATGGCCACGCCGACTATTATCAGGGAGATGAAGAATCATTTGTAACCCTTGAATCATGGCTGTCTGGAGAAATTCCTGAAGGACACGATAAGGCTCCGAATATCATAGTAGCCCACCTTTCTGGCCTAGATAGTGTTGGACACCGTCATGGTGTGAAAGATTCTCCTGAATTCGAAGACAAGTTACTCTGGCTTGATGACAAAATGGATATTATTTTTGAAATGGTTCCTGAGAATTGGACTGTCCTAGTTACTGCCGACCACGGATTGACTGATTCAGGACAGCATGGCTCACCAGAGCCGGTAATTCGAGAAACTGCTGGGTTCATGTGGGGGCCAAATATTGCTAGTGGGGTTACTGTTGAAGACATGACTCAAAGAGACCTCGCTACATTCCCATCGATGCTTTTTGGTCTTCCCTTTCCACATGCAGTGCATGGGAAAATCCCACTAGATGCATTTGTCTTAACCGAAGAGGAATATGAAGCGTACGAACAATGGAATTGGGATGCAGTGGTTGAGAGAAACGATTGGCTTGAAGAAAACGGGCACTCGTATGTTAAGGATATGGATAAGGATGAAATCGAGTGGGACAAAGTTAGAGGTGATGAGATTGGAATGCGGAGTATTGACTTGTGGATTTCGGCAATTGCCATATTTTTGTTCACAGGTTTCTTATTTTGGTTTTTGAAATCAAGTAAAGATACTGAAAAATACGCACTTGTAGCCTCCATTGGATTCATTGCGATATTTTCATTCTCAACATTACAATCATACAATAGAGACTCTTTTGCAAGGTACTACTACTTCTTTGGATTGGTAGGTTTCCTACTACTTTACTGGATGCTTAAAGAAACAATGAGGGAGGAACGTTCTATGTTTGAGGCCAAGGCATTGTTTGGCCTGACCTCATTATTTTTGTTGGCTACATGGATGAATTATATGTTCTTACCAATGTTAATTTTAGGTTTAATATGGGCAACTAGAAATTACACAAAAGGAAAAATTTCAGATGATGAATTGTGGCTAGGCTCCGTAATTTGTGTTTTGATTTTTACAATAGTTTATCCTGAAACAAGATTCACTATTCTCGCTCTACCGATTTGGATTGGTTTACTCCTTCTTCTGGAAAATAGAATGTTCATAGATGAAAGTAACAATACACCAAAGAGATTGATGATTCCATTCATTCTAATTCTGGTTGCAACTATTTTCTTCTCCGATTACAGGGTGTATGGCGTCTCCGCTACACGATTCATGGTCATGTTCACCCAAAGAAGCGAATTAGATGCTGTGATTTGGTCTGTTGCAATAGCGTTCACATTTTCACTAATCTATGCCACTAGAATGCGCAATGAGAACTGGCCAGTTGCATTAGCTATCGCTGGAACGTTTGCAACAATACCAGTACTAATCGCCCAAGAATCAAACACGATAGATTGGATCATGATTTCCACTCTTATCGCCGGTGTTACAACTTCTGGCGTACTGAGACTAAGAGGTAGTCAAAACGCATTCCCCTTGTTCCAGTACTGTGCATTTGCTTGGATGACAATGAGTTGGGGCGCATGGGGGGGTGGAATATCGATGATCTTCTTCGCTGCGATTGAATCCCTAATGCGAAAAGAATGGAGTCATCTTCTGGAACCAAAGGACAGGAAAATCGCTGAGTTTGCAAGAAATATACTGGTGGGAATACTTCCGATTGGCCTGTGGTTTGCTTGGTGGGCCACACTTGGACAGACAGATGGATTGCTTCACCCTCGTGACATAGACCCAGGCAATCTATTCCTGAAAGGAGGATACATCGGAGACAGGCTGTCACCGAGCAATACATGGGTATTCCTTATGGGTGCTGGGCCTGCAATCTTGATGGGAGTTTTACTTTGGAATGCCTTTAGGATTTACAAGTGGCCTCTGCAAATGACTGTGATTATTCTAGCAGTTCGCTTAGCTGCAATCTCTTTACAACTCTCCATTTCACCAAATCTCCCCCGCTTGGTTTTCAAGATCGGATGGGACATTCTATTCTGTGTAATTCTTCTCACAGTATCTGGAATTTTCATGCTATACGAGCAACGGATTAGTAAAGAAAAGGACTACGCATTGGAAGTTTGAACAATAATTTCCTCCAAAAAATAGACTTGCATCAGCCTTTGTGATTAGTCTTGGACGAAGTCTTTCCACATTGTCATGTAATCGATGAATACAGGGCTTAAATCGGCAGCTGCGAGTTCATCTCTTGTGAATGGTGGTCTCTTTGGATTGTAATCTGAATCGGCTAAACCTTGTGCCCAGTCAGGATTGGCAATTCCTACTCTAGCAACTCCTACAAAGTCTGCCCCTTGGTCCATAAGCCAGTTAGCATCTGCGGTTGACCAGATTGCTCCGGTGGAAGCATACGCAATAGTTTCTGGAACAAGTGGTTTGAATAATTTGGTCAAATTCTGTCCTCCTTCCAATTCTTCAAATGCATCCCAACAGGATAGGTGGAACATGTCTATATCCATTTCACAAAGCATTTTTGTCACTTCTAGGCTTTCTTCTATAGAAATTCCAATGGTTCCAATTTTTGGTGAAATACGCACGGCGACAAGGAAATTTTCACTCGTTTTATTGCGGATTGAAAGAATAATTTCCTTCAAGAACCTGAATCTGTTTTCGAGGCTTCCTCCAAACTCATCTTTCCTGCGATTCGTCTTCAGACCAAGGAATTGGGAGATTAGATATGAGTGGGCACCATGAATTTCTACGCCATCAAAACCTGCATCTTCACAACGCTTTGCAGCATCAGAGAATTCCTCTATCAGTCGGTAAATTTCCGCATTATCAAGAGCTCTAGCAAGCAACTTGCCGGTTGATTCATTCATCATTTTGCTAGGACATGCTGGAATAACATTGTTGATTTCAAATGGTGCTTTCATTCCACCATGAAAGATCTGTACTAGGCTTAGAGAGCCGTGCTGCTTGAGATTTGATGCGAGTTTTGTTAGCCCTTCGATGTGGTTGTCACTCCACACTCCCATCTCGCCAACCCAGCCTTTTCCTAGTTCTGAAACGTGAGATGCGGCGGTAGTGACTATTCCAAAGCCATCCTTTGCTCTGCGAGTAAGCCAGGTGATTTCTTCATCTGAGAGCGTGCCATCTTCATTGCTTTGCTTATTTGTCATCGCTGCAAGTAATGCACGATTTCTGACCATGTGCCCTCTTTTTGAGAAGATGTATTCATCGGTTGGTTTCACTAACATCCTCTCCATTTGGGCAACGGTTGTTCTGCGTTGATGGTCTAAGGCTGACGCTATTGAATTAGAACCTATGTCATAACCTGTGGCAGAAATTGCGTAATATTCTGTCAATGACCATTTACACCAATTGTTATGATGTAATGCACAGTAGTAGGGTTGTGTCAGGCAAGCCTTGGGTTGTAGTAGCCGTTATGGCGATGATGTGTTTGATGCCGTATCAATCTGTGGATTTCACTAATCTCTCTGACGATGCTTACATGGCTGAAACAGGCGTTAATTCAGTTGAAATTCTTCTAATGGGCAATAGTTACGTAGCATCAAATTCTCTTGACAATCTAGTGGACGGAGTGA
>WTIA01000146.1 GCA_011522915.1 Methanobacteriota archaeon | reverse complement strand
AAATTCCACGGTCAGAAAGCCCGTGTGCGCCTACTTCTCTGCGGAAACATGCGCTAACTCCTACCATCTTGATTGGAAGTAGGCTTGGTTCGATAACTTCGTCCATATACATCGAGGTAAGCGGATGTTCGCTGGTTGCTATCATGTACAGTGGGTCTGGCGTAATCCCATACATTACTGTCTCAAAGTCTGAAAGGTCTGTGACGCCTTCATACGCCTGACGATTCATCATTACAGGAGGTTGTACGAAAGTATATCCTCTGTTCACTAAGAAATCGACTGCGTATGTTTGGAGCGCCATTTCAAGGCGTGCCAAATCACCCTTCAGGAAGAAGAAACGACTGCCAGCAATCTTTGCTGCTCTTTCCAAATCGACCCATTTGTTCATTTCAATCAATTCGTTGTGAGTTCTCGGTTCAAATCCGAATTCTGGCTTTTCCCCGTGTAGAGAATGCTGGGTATTGCCCGATTCGTCATCGCCAACAGGAACAGCGTCATGCAATAGGTTAGGGATTCTCATTCGGATGTTGTCTCTTTCTTCCAATAGAGAGTTGGCTTTCTCATCTAAGGCTGCGATATTGTCTCCCAAATCTTTGACTTCCGCCATGATGCGATCGGATTCTTCCTTGTCCCCACTTTTCTTAGCATCAGCTATGCCACGAGCGGCTTGATTTCGCTGCCTACGACTTTCTTCCATTTCTTTGAGGGCCCCTCTCCACTGTTCATCCAATTCGATAACCCTGTCAATCCTGTCGTGTGGAATGCCACGTTTGTCGTGGTCGGCGCGGATTTTATCCGCTTGATTTCTGAACAGGTCCATACCTAGCAATCAAATCACCTCAAAATGAAATTCCAAACGAAAACGCTGCACTTCCAACAAATATCAATCCACCAATGATGTAACCAAGAATTGCACCACCATTGAGTAGTGGCAGACCTGCTTGCGGCCTACCTGATGCAACATAGGTCATCAGAATGAAGTAACCAACCAATCCACCGATCAGTGCCGAAATTCCGACTGCTAGTCCGCTATCAGCGATGTAATTAACACATGAAATTACCAACATTCCTGGGAAGATCACGTCGCCTAGACCCATGAACATGGCTTCTTTTGGCTTCTTTCTCTTCACGACCTGTTTTGGCTTTTCTTCATTTGATTTCGGTTGAGCCGCTGCTACTTTTTGCTCATCACTTGGACGAACTGAATCCTTCTCATCAAGCATTGAGTAACCGCTTTCTTGTGGAGCGACCAACAATATCGGCAAGTTAAGGCCAATCATTGTGTCTGCTAAGTCAAGCATGTGCTTAGAGCGGTATACTGCCCAAGCGTCATAAATTGCTGCAAGAACCATGAAAATTACAATCAATGTAGGAACAAAGGTGACTCCTAGCATTACAATTACGCCTGCACCAACAAGAACACCAACCGTGTTAACGATGTACCATTCCGGTCGAATGATTAGTGCTGTCATCAAGATAACAGAAAGGGCTAATCCGACCAGCATGGCTGTTGAATCTAACTTAATTCCGTATGAATTGTACATTGTATCAGGGTCAAAGACACCAGCAGCAATTTCCATATCTTTAGTGAAATCGTCACCATTGATGACATTTCCACGTTGGATTGTCGTGACATCAAAGCCGTCAACGATCAATACAGCACTGGAATCAAGTTCAACATCTATTGTAACATATTCGATAAGTGAATCATAGAATAGGCCGTGAACTCCATCTCCATCTGCAATCCATATTTCATCACCGTCACTGCCATCTAAATCGAAGTTACCGATGTATGCTACAGGTCCTTCAAACGAATCTCCACCCTTGAATTTGGATTCTTTTGAGAAATTGCCATCGATGTCTTCATCTACAACCCAAGCCTCTATATCACCATTCTCGAAACCGGCCATGAAAAGTTTCTCTGATTCATCCCAAGGACTGGTTAGAATATTGAAAGATGTCATTAGATTCTCATTTTCTGAAAGGTGGACAAACTCAATGCTAGCTTCATCATACCAATCCTCAGGCTTCGCTTCAGAACCAGGGTAAGCCGCAGAGGATTCTTCTAACTCGATTAAAGTCGCACCGTTAGCAGTTGCGACAAGAAGACTTCCGGAATCAAATTGATAATTCATTAGATTTCTTCCACTCATCTGAATCTGAGGGTAAACCCATTCTGCTGTATATCGGTGGAAACCGATTTCTTCCTCAGTGTGATTAGTTTGCACGTATGCATCAGCAAAAATTTCTGAGCGGACAATTGTGCTTTTCGCAGTTAGAATGTAAAGTCCACCTTTACTCTCATCAGTATCTGCGTTTGGATCTTCGATTACTTCCAAGGCACTAACGCATGGGCCAATCGAGACAATCATTGTTGCATCTGTAAGGCTTCCATTCCAGTTTTCTAAATCAAAACAAGCATACTTGCTCAATATTTCACCGGTGTCTTTGTCTAATGTCCAAATCCACTTGTTGTTGTTTATGGTGTACCCATATTCTCCTTCTGTAACTGCAAATTCACTCGGCACACCTGGGAATGAATCCAGTTCTAGGCTCCACTCTAGGGAGGTATTGGCTGCACGCTTAGTTACGACAAATGAATGATTTTCGATGCTATCTCTGTAAATCGCAGTATGGGTTATCATTGAGCCATCACTAGTCACTGAGAACAATTCCTCGCCGATATCATCAGAATCTGTGAATATGAACGGTTCTGTTTCAACCTCCGGTACTAGAAGAATGTGAGCACCTGGTACTGTTGTGTAGCAAAGTGCCAAGAATAAAACGAATAATATTCCATACTTTATGACGTGTTGGAGATGGTTCTTTGCCAGCCATAAGATCATGAATGTGAAGGCAAAAATTGCAATCAATTCCAACGCAATCCATCGAACTTCTGTCGAGCCTGATTCACCGAAAGCTTGCAATCCAGCCGCATCAAACCAGGGTTGTAGCCATATTCCGAGAAATATGGTAATTACGAACATGAATGCCATTCCAATCATGCCTGGAGCTTGTTGAATCATATTGGCAAGTAGGCTGTCTTCCTTAGCCAATTCGCGCTCGGCGCGCTTGACATGGTCGGTTGATGCAGACTCTCCCATGCTGGTTACCGAGAATGAGGGTGGTTTTCTAATCATTGGATATACTGGCCCCTACGGGGCCAATGTCAGAAAGCAGCGAAAGGGAGTGGTTATTCGGCTCCAAGAGCAAAGGAATGTCCCTCGGCCTATCTCGAGTAAACGCAGCACTGGAAGCCCTTGGGCGGCCTGACAAGAAGATGGATTGCATTCATGTTGCAGGTTCAAATGGAAAAGGAAGTGCTTGTGCTCAATTGGTCGCTGGCCTGGTGAGGGCCGGATACAGAGTAGGGCTATTTTCATCACCGCATCTAATATCGATTGAAGAGAGGGTTAGAGTCAATGGTAAAGCGATAAGTTCCCAAGACTTTGATGAGGCATTAAGACAAGTCAAAGCACTAGAAATGGAATTAACTTTTTTTGAGATAACTTACCTTGTTTCTCTGATAGCGTGCAAAGATGCTGGAGTTTCGATTATGGTGCTGGAAACCGGACTTGGGGGCCGTTTGGATGCAACGAGAAGTGCCGATGTAATCGGTTGCCTAGTGACCTCGGTTAGTTTGGAGCACAGTGATATCTTGGGAGATACTATTGAACAAGTCGCAAAAGAAAAAGCAGCAATTTGGCGGCCAGGTGTCCCGATGCTTATTCGTGACCCTGGTAGCGCAAAAGTCCGTAATGCGATGAGGGAGGAAGCGATTAGCGCTAGATTCTACTCGCCTGAAAACTCAAGTTTCATGGAAGAGGCAGGAGACCTTGCAGAAATGCTGTGTGCTATGATTGGATACTCATTTGTGAGGCGCCCAATTTTCTGGCCGGCGAGAATGCAGTACATCGAAGGAGAACAAAATTATCTCCTTGAAGCCGCACATAATCCAAGTGGAATGCGAAGAGCAATTCCTGAGATAGCATCAATACTTCCCGAAAATTGGTCCCTACTGTTTGGCACATCTCCACAACAAGAAATGCAAGATTTTCTGGAACCACTTTTCGAATTGATTAGAGCCCATCCACCCGTTGAAATCATCACAACAGAACCACAAAATGGTCGCTATCCCGGAGTCAAAGAGCCGATAAAAGGTATAACTCATATTTCAGATCCAGTAACTGCTTTGAAAGCATTCGAAGGTGATGCTGACCTGATTGTTGTAATAGGATCCCTTTACTTGTGCGGAAATATCCTAGCGCACTTGGGCTATAATGCCGACATACTTTGATGAATAAGAGGAGGCTGGGATTGACGATGAAGGACAAGCATTTGGGGATTAGAATCGAACAATGTCTTGCCCTTGCAAAAGCAAGTAACTGTCCTAGACGTAAATTCGGTGCCTTACTTGTCGACCCTGATAGAAACGTCGTACTCATGGATGGTTACAACGGGGGGCCTCGAGGCGGGGGAGAACTCTGTGGCGGAGATGAGTGTCTTAGAGATACCATGGATGTGAAATCAGGTACAAGAGTGGAAATTGGATGTCACCATGCTGAAATGAATCTGATTTGTAATGCTGCGGCGAATGGAGTGCCAACAAAGGATGCTTGGCTACTGGTAACTGGAGAACCGTGTATGATGTGTGCCAAGTTAATCCACCATGCTGGAATTGGAAAGGTAATCATTGTCGACGGTGGTTTTGGCGGCGAAAATGGAATCGGGTATTTAGAAAACCACGGCGTAAATATTCAAAGGACAGAAGGGCCCAAAGACCCTAGATTTTAGTCGGTGGTTTGAAATCCCTGAGCGATATCAAATCTACATGCATACCTTGCGGGCTCTAGTTACCGTGAGTTTATTGCTACTACCTGGATGTACATATCTCGATGAATTCTCTAAAGATGATTCAGAACAGAGTGTTGACGAAGAAGTGGTGATTTTAGGTTGCACAGATCCGGAAGCTGTAAATTTTGATCCAGAGGCAACTGAGGATGATGGCTCTTGTGAGTATGAAGATCCGGAACCTGAGCCTGAGCCCGTGCTTGGATGCACTGATGAGGATGCAATGAATTACGATTCAAATGCTACAGAAGACGATGGTACCTGTCAATTTATGGAAACAATTCCGTGTAATGGTTTGGTAATTCTTTGCCATAGGACATACGACAATGTCACATTCCCCGAAACACACAATTCATACTCAACCCATGAAGACAATATCTACTACCCTGCAAGCAATCACAGGACTGGTTTCCAAGCCCAATGGAATGCTGGAATGAGAGCGTTCATGCTCGACACTCACTATCTAACAACTGCAGACCAAAGCGTCTCAAACGTCAGGTTTTGCCATGGAGATTCCGATCGAGGATTCAGCCCATGCACTTATGGAGCCGTAGACCCATGGAATTGGTTGAATCAATTAGAATCTGAAATGGCAAATGAAGAGAGAGATATAGTCACATTACTGATTGAAAATTACGTTGAAGCCGACCACCTGAAGGAGATATTCGATGATGTAGGACTCTCAGACATGATGTATATTCATGAGATGAATGAGGAATGGCCTACCCTTATTGAAATGATAAACATGGACAAGCGGCTGGTTGTATTTTGGGAACAATCTGGTGATTCAGCACACCCATATTTCCATGACTTCTTGACTCATTCTTGGACTACAAATTATGCAGATGATGACACATCTTCAATGGACTGTGAGAAACTTAGAGGTGATGTAAATCAACCTGTATTTCACATGAACAATTGGTTGAAAAATGAAGTGGGCCTATCTGACCCAAATAGGGCAGGTGAAGCAAACGACGTGAATTTCATGGTCGAAAGGGCCATTGAATGCATCGATTTGCACGGAAAGAGACCTACATTCATTGCTGTTGATTGGTGGGAAGAAGGAGACGTTGTTAGAGCTGCAGAAAAAGTGAATTTATTGCAACTTGAAGAAGATTAGCCCCAGAACCTTCTTGTTCGAGCATATTCAATTTCAGCAATATGAATTGCCTCTAGGAGAGCGTCTTTATCTCCCCTCTGTACTTTCCTCATTATCCTCTGGCATGTGGCTTCACCGATGCCTCTTCCCATCAATGCAAGAATAGCATCCATTCCCCTATTCGCAACGGCTTGAGCATTTTTCATCATGCGGTCTCTTGTTTTCTCTTCGTCTGATTTTACCCATTCTATCAATTGTTTTTCTAAGCCTTCTCTTGCGCATGCCAACATTTGGCCGTTGCATTTCAGACATTTTTTTGCATCTGATATTTCGGGGTATCTTGCTACTCTAAAACGACGTATTGATTGACATCTCAAGCAACATAATACCGCTCTTTCATTCATCAGTCTACCCTCCAGTCTGGCCCTAACTTGTTGATTATCAAAATTTGGAAGTAGCAAATCTTTCTCTGATCTACTGGAAATTCCAAGCGGGCCCATCGCAGTTACCTCAAGCCCGATCAATCCTGATTGGATTGCTCTCATAACGTCGCTAGCCCCGTTTACATCCATTCGCTCATGGAATAATTTTGAGAGAACTTCATCCATAACAGGTGTACCTCGATACCTTTTCAACAAAGCTTGGATGTTTATTTTCCTAGGGTCAACTCCATGACGCAAAATACCGAAGATTTTGGCGATCTGAGCAAATCGCCACCTAACCTCTCGGGAATTTGGAAGAGTAACTGAAAGAACCCCCTCTAGGGCTTCAGGAGGTGTTTCAGATAACCATTCGATGATTTCTCTAGGGGTAACACCTCCAACTTGGAGAGATATCCTACATGGTTCAACGATTAGTCTACCCCATTTTCCTGAACGTGTGCTGGCCATAGCCAGCAAATAGTGTCCCAATGCCTCGTTAATCCTGTTGCCTTGGCATGAATTGATCACCAATGCTTCACTTCTGTCTTCAATTGTTATCAATCTCTCACTAGGGATCATTCCAGCGGAGGAAAAATGGCTGGTAATGATGTCTGCAAGCATGCCCTTTGCTTCACCATTGATTGGATAATCTTCTAATCTCGAGTCACCTTTTGTTAACTCCGCTGGGTCGATAATGTTGATTGGTTCACCTTCAATAAGCCCCAAGTCGATTGCGAATAACCTACGCAAGCGACCC
Source organism: Methanobacteriota archaeon (assembly GCA_011522915.1). Lineage (GTDB taxonomy): Archaea > Thermoplasmatota > Poseidoniia > Poseidoniales > Poseidoniaceae > MGIIa-K1. The sequence goes on along the minus strand of WTIA01000146.1, from coordinate 19,061 downwards.
GCTTCTCTAGCTATCTCTGCTGGCGTAGGAGGTAACTCTCCGACCCATTGTGGTGCGTGGCCCTGGTCTGAAACCGGGGCCACGAGTAGTTCACTCTGCTCTGGGTCGGCGTCTACTACAATCCAAGTTCTGCCAGCCATGACAAACCTTCTCTGGGTGCCATCTTGGTCTTCGCCACCGTCATTTAACGATAGAACAAATGCCTCGTCGACATTTCCTAATGCTTGCCTAGTAACCGCGTCTCTAACCCTGTATGATTGTTTATCGGGGATCATTGAGAGGTGCTTAGTGACCCATTCTCTTGTTCTTCCAGACCTACTCAGCCAACCATTTGCATACTTTGGAGGTAAGTCGAATGTTAATTTGGCAATATCTTCGCTGGGTTCCTCATCATAAGCCAACTTAGGTTGTTCTGGCAACTCCTTTTTCGAAATTGTTTGCAGCTCTTTCCAAACATCGTGGGGCCATCGATACCAAGGAATTGATTTGGGTTCTTCTTCGCATCTAATCACCCATCTATCTGCCAAAATTTTACCGATTGCAATCGTATCGCTGCGAGACCAATCTTCAAATTGACAAGCACCTGATATTGAATCAGTAATCGTATCAATTGGTAATGCACCGTGACTATGAACCATCATTACAATTTGATTAGCAGCCACAGAAAGTGGCCTATTTCTCCATTCAACAGGCTCAATTTCTCCATCTACTGCTTTTCGAGCAATAACAGCAGATTCAAACAAATCATCGCTTTCCCAAGATAGTAAGTTACCTCGCCCGATTCCACCTAATCTGTGATCAGCTCGCCCAACCCTTTGCAACATTCTATCCACCGAGCGTGGAGAGCGAATTTGCACAATATGGTTCACGCTCCCAACGTCGATACCGAGTTCTAGGCTTGATGTACAAACCAATCCCTGTAACTTTCCATGTCTCAAGTCATTTTCCATTTTCGTCCTGGTTTCTTTTGCAAGTGAACCGTGGTGTACGCCGATGGAGAGATCTGGTGCAATCGCAGTCAAACGTTGAGAAACCGTTTCCGCACTGTTTCTTGAATTAACGAAAATCAAGCATGGATTATTTTTCGAAACTATTTCCGCTAACCCCCTTAGTGTGGCGTGTGCCCTTGGAGAGATTGCTAATTCTAGAGACCCAACTTCATCCTCAGGCATTTGGATAATCGCATCAACAGACAAATCGGTTGAACGTGGGGCGACCGCATTGATTGCCTGTGCATCTTTGGATAGCCATTTTGCAACCTGCTCTGGATTTCCAACTGTAGCGGAAAGCCCAACCTTCTGAACTGTTCTGCCAATGAATGATTCTAATCTAGAGATTCCAACCGATAACTGCCAACCTCTCTCGCCGTCCGCCATTTCATGCAGTTCATCTACAACAATAGCACGAACGCTTTTCAGTAATTCTCTAAGCTTTGAACCAGTGAACATCAACTGAAATGTTTCAGGAGTTGTAATCATCACATTGGGAGGATTTCTAACCTGCTTGCTTCTTTCTGATTGTGAAGTATCACCATGCCTCAGGCCCAGTCGCAAGCCTACAGAGGTTGTGATTTCCTCCAACCTCCTATCTACGTCTCGATTTAGAGCTCTAAGGGGGGTGATGTATAGGATTGACATTCCTTGCCAACCTTCCAAGATACTTCGATTAAGAAGTGGCAACATCGCCGCCATGGTTTTTCCAGACCCTGTAGGTGCAACGACCAGTCTGTCCCCGCCTGATGATATTTCGTCTTGAGTGACCTGTTGAACGGGGGTTGGAATCCAACCTCTTTCGTCTAACGCCTTCTGCAAACTCTCGTCGAGTTTAGAGAAGACACCTTCGGCCATGCTTGTCGGGCGATGTCACTGGTTCAAGAGGGCAACGATTTGAGGTTCAATAGTCCTCATCATAATCATCGTCGTCATCATCGTCATCATCGTCATCGTCGTCTTCTTCCCAATCATCTTCTTCCCATTCTTCATCGTATAGGGAGTCCTCGTTATGAGAAATCGCAGTCCTGTTAGCTGTGATTCCAATCGCAACTAAAACGATAATCGATAGAATTGAGAATAGCCACACCAATGGTTGCTCGCGAATTGAATCAAACCAGCCCATGTACGAGACGTATACAATTTCCACCTTGTGTTCGGCTGTGTTATCGTCATCATTTACTTCAGGTATTACATCATCAGGGTCTACCACAACTCTAATTCTGTCCACGCCTTCTTTTGCGTTCCACTTAACTGAAACTGGAATCTTCTGGTTTGCACCAATGTTATTCAGGGTTACAGAATCGAATGGAACAATAGCATCACCGGCGTAGAATGAAACCTTGAACTGGAAGTTGGTTTCCCCACCTACGTTTTGTACATCTGCTGTAATTTCGATTTCTTGTCCTGGAGCAACGTGATCATCTGATAACTCAACGGAACTTATCTTCAGTTGTGCACCCACGGCACCTAGCCTCACCCATTGACGTTCGAAATCTGTATCATCTGCTGCGATTTCAGAAATCGGGCTTGCCTCAGAATTTGAAACCAATGGGAATTCATTACCTGCGGAATCGTAACCTGTGAGATAGAAGCCTACCCAGTCTCCTTCACGTAGGGTAATTCTTCCATCATCTGTCAAATCAACGGTGCCTGTCCAGATTACTTTCTGACCATCCTGCTGCATACCTAAGACTGATTTTCCAGCTCCTAGAGTTAGAGTTCTGCTAGAGTCTCTCATTACCCAGTGTACAATCTGCTTGGAGCCAGTCATGTCAGCATCTTCAGTTCCGTGAAATTCTACTGGAATCTTTGTCAAGTCTGTAGTTGGAGAAATATCGATGACATTTATTGGCGCTGTTCTGCTTACCACTCTTGGCGCAGTATCATCGACGATAACTCTCAGAGTTGTTGATACTGTTTGACCAGTCATGTCTTCTCCTGTTCCAGGAATTCCCCCAATCGAAATCAAACAGGTTCTAGTTGGTGACGAGCGTAAGGATTCAGCGTGGGAAAGCGGAACCTCTACAGAATAAGCACCATCTTCTCCGATTGAACCATCGGACCAGATGCTTTGTCCATCGAATACCTCGATTACAATAGATGCGTCGTTTGGCGCAGGCACCTTACTGCCTTCGTAAACGACCTTGCCTGTGAATTCTAACCTGTCATCATTTCTAACTCTGCTACCATCTGCTACTATGCCTGTTCTCGGTTCACTAATATCCTCTACCAAGAATGATGATGCGTCTAATACGAGGTCGTTTTCAACGGTAAATGTATGTTCAGAAATGATATGCCGTGTCGGGAATTCTGATCCTCTTTCCTTGTACTCTAACGCTAGGTCAGAAATCTCTTCATCAGGCCAGTCCCATCCTAAAGTGAAGTCAAAATCAATTAGAATCAAGGGCATGCCAGACTCGTTTGTTGTCTGAACCATATTCGAGGAAGATGCAAGAGAAATGAATTCTGACCTGCTTGCAAATGTATCGCTAAAACCGTAATATGAGATTCTTTGTTGGTCTACTTCACTGTCAGGACCTTCGAAATCGAACACTAAGTCGATGTATTCGAAGTCGATAGCAGTATTTGCATCAATCAATCCAAGTGAGATTGTTTGCTCTTTTCCAGCAAAGATTGGAGCGCCATCGTTGTGGCCTTCCCAATCCAGACCTGTGAAAATTGCTGATGAATCCTTGCGTGTTCTAAATGTTGCATCGTCTGCATTGAACCCAGGTCCACTTTCCCAAGTGTATTCTTGGTCATCGATAACTGTGCTGTAATGCAATGGGTTTCCTGCATTATCACCGCCATCCCAATAATATGACACTCTTCCCATATTCGGGTTTCTAGAGTGGTCAATGGTTGTAGAGAATAGTTTGTAGTCTGCTTCAGTGTTGTTTGTTACAATCTTGTGAGCATACTCACTCGGATCTGCCTCTCCATTACGATTCATGTCATGGTCAGCCTCTACCCAGTAATACAAACTCAATTCTGTTGGGTCTCCAACAGCATCTGAAACTGAAATACTGATTTCTTGACCCTCGTCTGCAGCCTCATAAGCATCATTTTCAGGGTATGTCATCAATGCCTCTGGATGTGTAGCATCTACCTTGTATGTTCTAAACCAATCAGAGTTGGATGACAAAACTTTAGTTGCATCTCTCTCGTTATATGTTTGAATTTCGTAAGTAAGCCCGCTTTCTACATCGATATCTGGCATATCAACTGAGATGAAGAAAGAACCATTCATGTTTGAGGTATCTCTCCAATCGGCATCTACGAAACCATTCATTGCGATTCTTACATCAAATGCACTATCCTTTGGAGCGTCGGTTGAATCTGCAAACCACATTGCCCCTTGGAAGTGCAGTGTTTCTCCGGCAGCAACCCAACTCCCATCCTCAACATCTTCAGAAGTTGCCTCACCGTCATTGTCTCTTACATTCATCCAGCCTAGGCCAAACGAATTGTTAACCCTCAATCCAGAAGTACTGGAAAGTGGTGTAGGAGAGAAACCATTGCTTCCGCTTGTATCTGTACAACCTGCGACAAATCGAACATTCTCCTGGTCAGGGAAGTTTGATGTTATGTAAAATAACCAATGTATCTCTAAAATTCCATTGTTTAGACTTGACCATGAAGATTGGTCGATTTCAACCCAATCGTCTGGGTCATTTGGAGATGGGAAAATGTCACCGTCTTGCCATTCGAGTGTTGGAGCACTCGATGCTGGTGATGCCAAGAAAGACAGTGTTGCAGATTGAATGTAATTATTGGCACCGTCTCCAACAATATGTCTTGTTACAACCTCGTATGGTTCGCTTCTCTCGTGCAAAATCTCTCCTTCTGGAATGTTGATGTCTAGATTTACCGTGTTGATAGAGTAAGTTACACTGAATCTTTCCAAAACAACGATTCCTGCAGATTGTGCAGAGACATGGATTGGGACTGTTACCGAGCCTGCACCTGTATCTGGAATCAAGTCATTGAATTCCTTCACAAAGGCTGTACCGCCTCTGGTTGTTGTTCCCAAGAGTACACCTTGACTTTCCCATTCGTTAGTGCCGTCTCCTCCAACGTCGATACCTACTTGCTGAGGTGCGTTGGAATGTAGTGCAATTTGCAAGTCATCCAATACCGGAGTATTCGACCCTGTTGAGGTAAATCTGACATAGACGTATATGTAGCCGCTTGTCATTGAAACGGTCTTGGTTTCACCGCTATATTGGAAGGTCTTGGTACTGGTATCCTGGAATTCAACTTGCAGGCCTGTTCCTGAGGGAGTGGTTGCATTCCAGTAGGCTGTAATGGCTACTGGTGCCGTTCCAGAATAGTAATTTGATCTAACGTAGAAGTAACCGCTACTTTGGTAACTTGTAGAATAAGTGAGGCTCACGAAATCAAGGACTGGTGTTTCAGTTGCAGTACCGTTCAGATACGCTTTCCAAACTATACTAGAACCGGGGTTGGAAAATACCAACTTTTGGTCGAAAACGCCACTTAGCCAAGTGCTACCTCCGTCGTTTGAGACTTCCAGTTCTATGCTAGTGTTTGGCGGAATATAACCAACTAATGATGAAACCGTAATATCAGATACCGTATTTGACAAGAACTTGGTTGAACTTGTAACAACTGATGCGGTCGAGGTTGGAGTTCTGTGGTCATACACTGCTCCTACTCCCTTTCTCTGAATCTTGTTCAGGTATGTCGAGGAACAATATGAGTAATAGTGGCACTGATAGCCAAAGGTGTTGTCACCAAGTTGGTCCATTCCATAGTGTCCACCTCCATCTATGCTAACCTGACCATTCCTTTCTACGAACATGCTGGTAATAGTAAAGTGGTTGTGGTAGCCGTATTCCCTGTAATACTCATTTGTGATTATTTTCGGTAAATCCACAATTAACCCACTGGGTTGAGTACTAGATGTACCCAATTGGTCACGAGAACCCAATAACCAACTGCCATTAACGCTAGATGGGTTACTTGGATCTATTTCGTACAAATATCGATTGTAATTTGGGAAAGATGATTCATACATCAGCAAAAACATCCTTCCTGAATCTTCGTCAACATCTACTCCCATCGGATAGTAACTATTTGAGTACGAATAAGTCCCTAAACAAGTCCACTGGCCTGTTGTTTGCGAAACAGACCACTTTACCAAAATTCTGTAGCTGTAAGAGACTGTCCAAATGTTTCCATTCCCATCACTTGTTCCATCATAGGTTGTGTACAATGGGCTACTGTAAGATTGGCAAGAGCCTATCGTGGAAGTTCCAAGGTACGCACCAGTAGTTGCGTTGTAACGCTTCATCACAGGAGTGTTGTAAATTGAACTGCTGGTGTAGGTTGCTGAGATATATTCGTCACCATTTGCAACCACAAACCCGCGATAGTTTGAGTTGCTGGTAGTTAGCGAAATCGAGGATTGAGGCTTTGTGTATCCGAGGAAGCCTTGGTCACCATTTGCTGCAAATCCACCAGTGTTGTTTACAATTCCTCCGCTAGATGAGCCCTGACTAGAACTATCCAGGCCGTTGATATCATCTGTAGGTCTTCCAATCAATCGAACTTGATCGTTTCCAACCTCCATATTTTGGCGATTGCCGTATGCAAAACCTGGAGGAGTTCCGCTCCATGATCCAGTACCCTCTCCGCCAAAGTCTGAGTTGGAGGACATATTACCCCATGATGTTGATGACGGTTCGCCAGCAATGTCGAAACTGGCAGACTTTACCTCAGCGCCGTAAGGGAAGGTGAGATTCCCTGCAAACCCATCACCAGTACCGGTAAATGTGTGTGTGTATGATGTAGAGCCATCTGAAAACTGGGTTTCAGTGACGTCTGCAGCCGCAAACGGCGACATCAAAGAGGTAAGGAAAATCAGGGTCAAAAATATTGATTTTTTCATTGGAATTCCGCCTTTTCGCCCTGTGGGCCTTCGGCCCACGCGGGTTCATCACATTTGAACAATGCTCACTACAGTCACTTTTGGAAATACCAAAAATCGAATAACAAGCCTCTCACTCGCAACGTTGGGGAGAACCATGGGCTGGTGGGAAAATCAACACGGCAACCAACTAAGAATTTCGGGGACTGGAACCTTTGCATCCGCCCTTCTCACGACAATGTCGGCTGCACAATTGATGTTCTTGCAGGATAATGCTGATTTTTCAGAGTACACCGGTTTAGCAATTGTATTGATTGTAATTGGCGGAATTGGATTAGCAGTCTCCGCCCCAGCATTCATCAATTTGAGCGCAAGAGCAAAGACTCTTGAAACAATAATGGCAAAGAATTCTATGTCTGAACTCCGCAAAATGAAACCCGACGGTGATGAAGCGGCTCGCATTCTGGGTGGAGGCCACCAAGAAGCATGGAATGCATTCCTTCAAGAGAAGGGATTGAAGAAGCGCTGATTACTGGGTAGTTGTAATGAGCGAACATGACCCCACCCGCACGCTCATTCGCGAATTGGTTCTTGCTGCGGGAATGATTTCCTTGTTAGTGCTTGCAATGTGGGCACACACCGGCTCGATGCCTCCGCTTGTTGTTGTAGAGTCAAATTCCATGCAACATGATGCTGAAGGCGAGGTCGGGACCATCGATGCCGGCGATTTAGTATTGGTTCACTCACCAAATGATAATCAAATCATTAGTTTCGCAGAGGCTACTGACAAAAACTCGCCATACTATGGATATGAATCCTTAGGAATGGAAGGCGATGTGATAATTTACGAAAGAAATGGAGAGAGTGATAGTACCCCGATTATCCACCGAGCTCTTTTTGAAATTGAAATTGGTGAAACTACGCCCCTCAATGATGAAGAAAAATGCGATGTTGGAGTTCTTTGGGACGGAATCTGCATTACCACATGGTCAGTACCGGGTACAAATCAAACTAAGGTTGAAAAAATAAATCTGGTTTTTGATGGCGAAAATGTAGGTGAATATTCTTGCAAAGGAGTTGCTGCACAACATGGTTCTGTTTGGTATAGCGTAGAAAATTACACTCCCATGAACCCTGGATTCATTACCTTGGGCGACAATAATGACTGCAATGACGACCAAGGTGTTTTTGAATTTGCTCAGGGTTTAACATCGATTCATAGCGGAATGATCCGGCCTGTGCAGAAAGATTGGGTAATCGGAATTTCAGGTGCTGAGATACCCTGGTTGGGAACTGTCAAACTCATGGTTAGCGGTGGTGATTCTCCAGGGGTTAGCCAAGTTCCCGGCACGTCATTTGTCTACCTGATTGTATTCGTAATAATCGTATTATTGCTACCTGTAATCATCGACCCTGTGATAAATCGAGTAATCCGAAACTCGCCCGAGGCTATTGAGGCGGATAGAGAGGCTGCATTGGCAAAAATCTACTATTCCTCGGAAGAAGAGTGAGCAAAATCAGAACCTGCTAGTTTGTAATCGGCGCTGTCTAATCTAAGTTCAACATAGCGAACTTCATCAATTATATCATTCAGGTTGGCTTGGTCAAGCATTCTTTCAACCCTATCTCTACTTCGCATTAAACTCGAGATTCTCTGTAGCCTCGTTTTTGGAGTTCCAGTTTCTCCACGAATATCGCTTAACCAGCCTTCAAGTAGGGTTGATGCCCATCCTTCAGGTTTTACCTCTGGAGCCAAAAGAATCTCATTGGAGCGATGTCTAAAACGAACAAAACCATCTGGCATTCTACGCGTTTGAATCGAGTTTGGTTGCCACTGAGATTCCCGAATTACAAGGGAATCCTCTTCGATAACTTCCCCTTCATCGTTTGATAAATTAAGAATTACAACTCGGTCAGATAACCTAACCATCAATTGGACAAAATCGTCTTTTTGAGTCCATACAGATATCTCGACAGGTTTCTCTCCAAGAGCCTCGATAATCCATGAATTAACTTCATGGCTCACTACGTCCATGTTGGGCCCACGTGCATGTTGTTGAAGAACTAAACGACAGGGGGTTGAAGTGTAATCAGTTTGTGGCACCCAGCATGGCAAGTGATTTCCTATCCATCCAAATTGGCTGGACTGAGGTCCTGCTAGCCGTTTTAGTTTGGTACCTAGTGCTCAAACATTGGGAAAATTCTGGTAAATTGGATGAATGGAATGCTTCTAGAATTTTCTTCGGTATGGTTCTGATGGTAAGAACCGGAAAAGGCAAGGATACACTCGAGAAAGTATCCAAGCCACGGAAATTTTGGAGGGCGTACGGAGAACTTTCCCTTTGGGTTTGCTGGGGTGCCATGTTCATAGTAGCTGCTGGAATCATCTTAGCGATAGTTTCAGCCATAATCTATGGAAATCAAGCAGAAGCAAGGCCGGTATCTGAATTGGTTGCAATTCCTGGCCTGAGTCCGATAATTCCCCTCGGTTGGGGAGTCGTTGCATTCGTTGTGTGCCTGGTGATTCATGAATGTGGCCACGGTATACAAGCAAGAGCACACGGAATGCGTGTCAGAAATTTCGGCCTTCTAATGGCCGGTCCTTTACCACTTGGCGCATTCGCTGAACCAGAATACAACGAGATTGTAAACTCACCTAGAAGAGAAAGGCAGAGAATGTTTGCGGCTGGACCGGCGACCAACATCTTTGCAGCATTCATTTTGATAGTATTGCTGGGCCAAGTTGCAGGCCAATTTTCTGCAGCTGACCCTGGTGTCCATTCTAGCCAAATAATTGTTGATTCAGGTGCAGACAAAGCTGGTTTAGAGGCTTGGGATGTAATAACTTCAATCAACGGAACAGAGATTTCTACCTCGGATGATTTTGCTGAATTGATGGAAGAGTTATCGGCTGGCCAAATCGTTCCAATGGAGGTTGTTAGGTATGGTAACGGAACGACTGAAACGTTGATGGTTAATCTCTCAGACAAATACGACTATTACGTGGATTTGGGATATGACAAAGAAGTTTTAGATTCCATGAATATAAAGCAAGGAGATGCATTCCTTGGGGTGCAAAATCTTGCTGGAGGCACTGCAGGGGTAGATCGGCTTGCTGGCTGGGCACATCCTGATTTTGAAACAAGTGGGTTGGGATATATTATCAGCGTCCCAATAAACACACTACAGATTTTGATTACACCATTCGAGTATCAAGGAGTAGCAATCCATCCGGCGCAAGAGGAAATGCTAGATTCGGGTGAAGGATGGCTAGCAAGTACAATCGGTTTGAGTGGACTTTTATTCCTAATCAACCTCTTGTTTTGGCTGATTTGGGTAAACATCCTTCTCGGATTTACTAACCTGTTCCCTATGATTCCATTTGATGGTGGCCATTTGTTCAAAGACATCGTCCACGGAGTGATGACAGGAATCAGAAACCTTGGGAAGAAAACCGGATTATACAAACTTCATCCGCTTTGGGTGGAGCATTTCACAAGAAAGGCTTCATCATTATCTTCGTTGATGCTTCTTGTAGCCCTTGTGTTCCTTATCGGTGCACCATATCTGTGATACGAAGTTGAGGGTTTTCTTGAACTGAATCAATAGGTACATCCGCAGATTTTGTTCGCTTCTCAAGTGATTCTAGAGAACCGCCAGATTCTTTTCTGCAGACAAGTGCTAGGAATTTATGCAGAGGCATGCCCTGTTCCCAATCAAGGAATGGCTTGCCATTTCTAGTAACTGGTAGTGCCGGAATTCTACGGGTTAGGATTCCTAATCTTCCACTCAATCGTCCTACATCAACTCTGAAAATTCTCCATGAATCGCCTCTTACGCCTTTCAGCCTGTATGCATATAGCGGCATTAGTTCACATCTTTTGCCTTCGTAAATCATCGCCTGATATTGATCCCAAGTTCGCCCCGAAAGATACAACTTGGGTTTCTTGGAGGTTTTTACCTCGATAGGAAAACACAAATCTCCTCGCAGTGCGAGTAAATCCCCGCTCCCTTCCATCCCTGAGCCTGCTGCTCTAACAACCAAGAATGGCCTGTCTATTACTTGTCTAGCTCTCGCTTTAGCAACAGGGTCACATGACCTAGTAACAGCGTCTACGCCTTTTGGAATACCTGCTAGAACCGCTCTTAGTTCTCTCTCATACTGACCTGTCACAATATGCAATCAATGTCAAACGCTTTTGATGATATCGCTGATTACGCGTCAGATTGAAGCGTGATTGAGTGTTGGCCAACTTGTGCGCAAGATAGCGGTGAAGACCGACGACTTTCGGCTTTCATTCCATTTGATGAGAGAATTGAAACGTAGGAAATGCAATTTTGTAATGCTATCTACATCTGATAAATGGGACGGCATTTTGCTAACCTCGCCCGAAGAGGTAGAGGATGGAGGCATACCCGCTACAGAAGAAACGATCGAAATCGCTGTAGAAAGAGCAATTCAAGCATCCAAAGGGTTGGATTCTGCTGTTCAACTAGTGTTCGGAATAGACCCTGGCCCAAGGCCAGGTATTGCTTGGTTGGCTGATGGCATTGTAGTTGGTAGTGCTCAACTAGAGCAGATAGAGAGTGTTGCTGACCACATCATAGGTTTATCTTCAGCAGTAAATCACCAAAGAATGTGCGTGAAAGTGGGGGATGGTGCACCACTTATTCGTGACAGAATAATCAATCAATTGATACTGAGTGGCTTAGAAACACTTCAAGTTAGTGAGTACAAAACCAGTCTAGGTTCCAGAGTGAAAACCCATCTTCATGCAGCCACAAGAATCGCTCTTATGGGTGGACAGAGAGTTTACAGTATAAGGGAACTGAAACCCACTGAAGGCGATTTGAAAGAAATTCAAAGACAGTCTAGAATTCTCAGTTCTGGCAATTTGACAATATCATCGAGGCTTGCAAAAATGGTTGCGTGTGGTGAAATATCGCTAGAAGACGCGATTAGGAAAGCCTGACGCGATATCTCTCCCTACCTTTGGAGTAAAGAGTAATTACACCACTAGATGATACGCAAATTGCGATTGATTCTGCCAACTGGCTAATCGCCCTAGCCGCAAGATGTCTTCCACCTTCTCCGGGTTTTGGGTTAATACCAGCAGGAACCTGAACATATCTTCCCGCATCGCTTGCAATACCTTTGGAATTAAACAATATTGCACCGTCTAACCACGCAAATTCAGCCAATGTTTCATGATTGTTCTTAACGGTAACATCTTTTTTGGAATCGGTATGTCCTTTGAAAGGATTGAGGACTATCGCTGTGGTGTATCTCCTTAGTTTAGGAACTGAACCCACAGCAAACAATGCCCCAACCGCATGTCCTTCTCGCCCACGGCCACCAATGTGACGAGCTAACTCCATCAATTTAGCAAGCACCTCAATGTCTACATCATGCTCATTTGCCATCGCTGCCAACTTGTTTGAAGCAAGTGTACTAGCTTCGATAACGACTACGCCATTCATTGGCTCTGCTAAAATTGCCAATATCCTATCATTTGACTTGAACCTACCTTCCCCCAAACCTTGCAAAATAATATCGTGCAGACTGTTCAGAACCGAAAGTCCCTGAGATGATAGGGAATCCTCAAGAATTTCCACTTCGAGTCCCAATTCTGTGAGGTTTTCTGCTACTTTTTGTGAAGATGTCAGGGTAACCATCCGTAGTTTACCTGGTAGTGATTCTTTGATTTTCTTGGCTGTTCTCGAGTTGTTTGAAAGTAAGACAGCGGCTGAAAATGGTGAGCGGTCACCCTCTATTGCTGAAGCCACCATATTGGGCAGGTCGACCATTCAGTCACCTCATTCCATCGTAGTGTCAATTCCTGGAAGTTGATCTTCGGATTCTCTGTATACAGTTCGCATATTGTTGATGAAATTCCTTTCCTTTACTACGATATTGTATTCTTTAATTCCCGGATCTTCCTCGCCATCCATTATTCCGAGTAAGGTTTCTAGAGTTAATCTTGCGCCTTCACGGTGAGGATAAGCGAATACTCCCATCGATAGGGGAGGAGCCATAATTACTTTCACGTCCTTCATTTCTTTTAGTGTATCAAACAGATTATGATATGCTTGAGGAAGTAAATCCCTTCTAGACTCATCTTGATTTGGTCTTCTACAATCTGGGCTAACAACGTGGATGATGTGTTTGAACTTATTCTCTAGATTGTAAGGTTTGGAGACAACATTTGTCGTAACAGGGCAAGGTGGGAGATTCAATTTTCTTTGCTCGACGCTTACATTTCTGCAAAATTCTCTGAGTTCGTCTCCTGCTGCTTTGTGAATCTGTGCATCCAAACCTTCTCTTCCTGAGAGGCGATTATTAGCGGGTGTTATGACAGCATCTGCTTCTTGCAAATGTAATTCACCACCTATGACTCGAACTACTCCCCATCGGCAAGTTCGCGCCATGTACAACTCGACCATGTTTTGAGCAGGGGGGGCCGTCCTTCATATACACATTGACGATTTTAATGAAAAAACCCCTTTTTTTGCCAATACAAGAAAGCGAAGTGACTTTGAGTAGTATCCCGTCCACATGGCTATGTCATCCTCGCGAAAAGCGCTGATATTAGTCACGCTTTTTGTGATGAGTACAATTCACATTCCAAATCAGAGTGACATAAATCAAGAATTAGGTCAAGAAGTCTTTGAAAATTTTTCAGAATCGGGTGATGTCTGGAATGAGACCCCATTCCAGTCAATCGCTGTCCCAGGAGGATTCAATCTATCAACCGCTGTGGACTACAGCGACGTTGGTGTTTTGATTAACAACAAATCTGAGGTTAGCAGAACCATTGGATGGGCTTTCGTTACTGCAAGAAATATCAGTGCAGATAGAGTCTTCATCTTCGACAATTCATCAAACCCAACTGGAGAGACAATCAATAGAAATCAATTCAATGACTTTTTCCTAGACCCCTTCAAACTGATGCTTGCCTCGTACAATGGTACAGACCTGAATTACCTAGTAACAACCAAGGGTATGCCCCTGCGGGTAAGTGGCGGAAATAACAAAGCTTCTTTCGACCAAGAAATAGCGCTAGCAGGAGGTACATACGATTCAGACATCGGTGCCAATTGGTGGAGCAATCACAATTATGGTCCGCTCGCAGGTAAACCAATGGAAGAATTCACTAGAGACGAATATGGATTCTTTCTGGTCACTAGATTGACTGGATATACCGTTGAAACAGCCCTCGATTTGATTGAAAAAGCGAATAACTCATACGGTGCAAGAGGAACCCATGTTCTCGATCTTGCTACAAATAGAAATAACTCTGGCTATAAATTCTGGAACGATGATTTGTACGTCGCAAATTCCACGCTTAATGGTACGATGAATCTGCCCGTCTTTTTCGACGAAGAAACCGAGTTCATAACCAACGTTTCGAATGTGATAGGATATGCTTCATGGGGAAGCAACGACGGAAATTGGAACAGAAATTATCTCCTCAATGGCGGCTTTGATACTCTAGACGCCTCATGGTCTAGTGGCTCTCGATATTGGAACTCATCTGCTCCAACCGTTGCCGCTGATGATGTCTTTGATTGGTCCTATCAGAGTGCAACAAAACAAGGTGGAAACGGTGCATTTGAAGCAACAATTTCAGCAAGTTGCGACCAAGATTCTGGTTATCTAAGGTCAGGAATTTTCGCAGAATTTTTCGACAACGAAGGAATAAGTTTCAATTCTGCATCGATGCCTGATTTAATCGATAGAGCTCCAGACCATGTTCGAATTGAAAATGACCTAGCGTACTCTTCTTCTAATAATCCATATCCTGGCTTAGACGACCGATTCAAGCATAATTGGGGTGCAAGATTTAGCGGCTTAATCAATATACCAGAGGCTGGAAACTGGACATTTTATCTCAACTCTGATGATGGTTCTGAATTATGGGTCAACGACATCAGTCTAATTCAGAATTATGGAATGCATGGGATGAGAGAATACTCCGGTTATTCCAACTTGAGTGCTGGTTATCACGATTTCAGAATAGAGTTCTTTCAAGGGGGCGGTCCACACGGGTTGAGGTTCTCTTGGGAAGGGCCCAATGTTAGCAAAACTACTATCCCAGCCTCTGCCTTCATAGTTTCAGGAGATTACGTACCACAATCTGATAGTTTGATTCATAGATGGGACTTTTCAGAGGGAACTGGAAATTCATCCAGTGATATTATGTCTAATGATTCGAACTTCACGTTCTATGGAATGAATTCGACCAATTGGAAGAATTGCGTTGACGGAAACTGCTTATGGTTTGATGGAGTAGATGATTACGCAAAGGTGGATGTGGATGATTGGCTGGGTAACTTTACTGTCAGTCAATGGGTTTGGGCGAATACAACTTCTCAAACCACCTATGCTGCCACTTTTGCTATCGATGAAAGTGCAAATTCGAACCAATCCTTCCAACACATGATCTCAGGTGGGCAATGGAAACTGCACAACAACCAAACCAAGGTATTTGGTGATGTTACTCCACAAAAATGGAGTCATTTGGTAACAGTAAACGATGGCGGAAATGTTCGGCAATACATGGACGGAGTATTGGTTAATTCGAACTACTATCCAAATGGTTCTCTGAATAATTTCGACCTCTATAAAATAGGCGAGAACCGGGCAGGAAATGCTCACTTCCAAGGAATGATTGACAACATCATGATATGGGATACAGCATTGAAAAATAGCTCGATTACTGTTCTAAACCGGAACATATTGGATAACTGTACGTCATACTCTGGAAGTGGCCAAGACGTAGCATATCTAGAGACAACTCACGAAATTGCAGAGAACTTTACCAATCATGCATGGAATGTATATGTTTACGGAAAAAGAGAAGGAGATGTGTTTGGAGAGTACCAAATTCAGGTAACGTCTTTTGATTCTAGTGGAAATGAATTAAGTTACAATGAATCATCAAATCAAGATTACACTACTTCATGGAATTCAAGAACCATGAGATTCCGCCCCCATGAGAATGCTACATCTATGCAAATCAGAATTTCAATGGATATTGTTTCGACATCAACAGATGGATCTCTATTCGTTGATTCTGCAATACTCAGAGTAATCCGTCCTCACATGGATTGGGTTAATGGTTCAATCGTAGAAACAGCGGTAAGCACCGGTGGTCGCTCATTCAATTGGGGTACATCCTACGGCCAATCTCTTGTCGCTGATATCCTTGAGGATGGAGCTAGTGGAGTCAAAGGCTACGTTTACGAACCATACCTAACCGCTGTATCTTCACCCAGTGTTTTATTGTCATCTTATGCCAGTGGATACAACCTTGCGGAGTCATATGCCGCTGCTAATACCATGACTAGTTGGATGGGAGTAGTTGTTGGTGACCCAAAGATGAGCCCCTATGCAGATGTTGTCCACGACATAAGAATCATCGATGTTAGAATCACTGAAAACGTAACTGTAAACTCCAATTGCAAAATCAAAATTGCAATTGAAAATATCGGCCCTGGAGAAGCGTATGGAAATCTCAAAATCTTGGACAAATTGGGTAGTATAATCTTGGCAAATAACACCATGACAATACCCAGTGGATCCGAGGTAGGAAGCCGTCAAATCGTAGAACTAGAAATCAATACCTCTAGGGCAGGTTGGAATAATTTAGTTGTAAAGTGGGAAGCCACCTCTTTACTAAACCCCGAGAGAAACAATGACAACAATTTGTTTGACCTTACAATATGGGCAAACAGTCCTCCTGTAATCGAAGATATATACTGTGATTCTTCCCAATACAGTAGAGGAGATAGATTCGTTTGCAGCATTGAAGCATCTGACGATAGCGGAGTAACTAACTCCACAATCTCGTGGAGAATATCGAATGGAAACAACAGCAGCGAGTGGGTAACACAGGGTACTGGTAGCCAAGATGGTTATTTGTGGTGGACAACAATTGACCTGCCGACTGATGTTGAATTAGGGGTGTTAGATATCATGGCAAATTCAACCGATGAATCCAACATTTCTACTGTTACAATCGCTTACTCTGTAGCACAAATACGAGATGCTCCAGCATTTTGGTTTGGTATTCATGTTTCGGGAGTTGATGACCCTGAGTGGGGTGGTGCATCGGTTTTGACCTCGTTCCCGAACAAAGGCGTGTTAAGAGGACATATTTTGACACTCAAAGCCTGTGTACTAGACCCCGACCATGGAATCGGATTACAAGCACCAATGATTTCCTCAACCAGAGGAAATATCGATGGTTTGACCTACATTTCCGGAAATAGTGCGGAACATCATTGCTACATCGCTTCATTTACTCTACCAACCGAAACAAGCCTCTCCTCCTTCAAAATTGAATTGAGGAATCATGAAGGTCAATTTATGACTCAGAGAACAATTCAGGTTGCAGACCAACCTCCTGAAGCAAATATTTCGATTGTAAACACACAGGGGGACATTGTTGAAAATGTCCTTGGAAGTGAAAATGAATATGTGAAAATCATCGTCACCGACAGCGATGATTCAATTGGTGGAGTTTACGGTGATGTATCTATCCACTGGCCAGGACAAAGCGCATATTCAATACCTGTAGAATTTGATGAAGGTGTTGCAATTATTCCATTATCAACCTCGGAGAGTATCGAGAATGGAGATCTGGTGATTTCTGCCAATGTGACAGGAGCTAATGGTGCGACAAATGCTGCGATTTTACAGACACCCATTGTATTGAGCCCACCTGAAATACTGGCAATCGATTTGTGTCAAAATGGAGAACTAATAGATGAGCTGATGTTTGGACAAACCGCAGACGCTGTAGTAAGAGTCTACTCCTCTAGACAAATATACGATGTTAGTGCAAGCCTTGAGCAGTTAGGATGGGTTGTATCAGCGCCATCTCAAGGCGCAATGGATTGTGGTAATGACCTTTCAAAACAGAATGCAGCATACAACTTCAGGGTCCAACTCGATTCCTCCTTTGTTCCTGGACAAGGCACTTTGGGGGTAAGAGTTGTTGACATAGATGAAATCGTTTCTGTTTCCTACCTGAATTTTGAATTCTTGCACTCTCCACCCGAAATATTGGTTGAACACCCAGATAACACTTCACACGCTTCACTACTTGAGATACTTGTTGAAATGAATGATGCTGACGGTATAGATGCTAACTGTGTAGCATCCTATGTACAGAGAGAACAGGTGTTATATTCAACGTTAGATAGTGCTGTAACCGACCTAGACGGAACTGGGTTTTGGTCCAACTCGTGGCTGCTACCAGCGAACATTACTGGAAATCTATCATTAGAGGTGTCGTGTGAAGATTGGAGTGGTAATGTAGTAAATTACTCCGCACAAATAGTAGTAAACGATCCAATAGAATGTCTAGTTGATTGCGAGCAGGTTGTTCAAGAGTCTAATGAAAGTTCACAATCCTTTGTTATTCCATTAACAATAGTATCAGGATTGTTTGTAATTGTCATAATCACACTTTTTGCTGTACGGTCTCGCCCAGGCAAAGGTAAACAAGAAACATGGGAAAATGAGGATGAGACCCCCGAAAGAGATGAAAGAATACCGGATGGTTGGACTCTTGAAGAATTCCTGAATTGGCTCGATGGCCCAATGCCAGATGAGTGGGAAGAGGAGCAATGGGAAAGGTACAGAACAAGCCTAGAGGACTTGAGATGAGCACAGGGTTCATGATGGTTGAAGGATTGGAGTTATCATGGCAGTTGGCTATGTTCTAGTGAATGTTTCACCGGGTCAAGAATATGAGGCATTCCAAATCATCAAAGATTTAGATAACGTTTCTGATGCAACACTGCTCTTTGGAGATTATGATATCATCATCAAGCTAGAAGCTGATAGTTTGGGAATAATTGCCAAAACCGTTGTTGATACAATTCGACAAGTCCCAGGGGTTACAGGATCTAAGACTCTTGCGGGAGCCGAAATCTGAGGGGTTTTCTAAACGCTATACTGCTCTAAAGTGGGTTCTGAAAAGGCCCACTGCGGGCAATATGTACCGCAGTATAGCGGTTTGACGGGGGAAACATTATAACCTTCACACTATCGTAGTGGGCACGAGGTATAACCTATGGGTGAAAAGAAGTACTTCGTTCTCATGCAGAACGGAAAGGACACAAGCCAAGTATTTGCAAGCCGACAACCACGTGGAGCAGCACTA
>WTIA01000127.1 GCA_011522915.1 Methanobacteriota archaeon | reverse complement strand
GATTCATTGTGTGGCTTTGTGGAACCGGATTTACCTTTCCTCTTAGCGTACATACGTGCCATATTCAAGCCTCCGAGCATTCCGCCGACCTATCTCCCATTCTTAACCGCTACGCATAGGGGAAAATTCGAATTTAGAGCCTTTGATGCATTTTGGCTAATCGGCCTGGCGTCATTGACCACTCCCAAGCAGGAGCAGAAGCTCTTGCTGAACCGATGCACTGCGAGCCTTGCATTACCAAAATGTCCTCTCCCGCAAGGATGGTTTCATCGTATGATTCCAGATTTACAAGGTTCACATCGCCTTTCCAAGCCGTGTCGTGTTTCAAATGAATTCGTTTAAGCGAATTACACGCATCTAAAATTGGAATACTACTTTTGGCCAATGAAAAACTACCTCGTTCAGGAGCCCACATGGCAATCTGTTCGCCATCCTTCAATATCTTCCAGCGAGGGAATCGGCCTCGAACCTGTACCTTATTCAGCCATTCATCATTCAAATGATGGAATCTGGCAACAGACCTAAAATTATCGAGATTAATTTGCTCGCCACTTCGTTTTTTGGTTCGCATATTATCTGCAACGGCCTTACCTAACAAGTCCAATGCTTCGTAGCTGGTGGCAGACCTCCCATTTCTTGTGTCTATCACGGGTATATCTGAAGTATATTCTATCCCTGAGTGATTGATAATCACTCTGTAGTTATTTCTTTTTACCAATGAATCAATCATATTTGTCACTCGCATTTGTTCATCTAAAGTCCAATCACCTGTCACTGGAATATCATAATGACCTGCAGGCCAAACCTCTTCTAGGTCTCTTGGAACTAAACCCAATGGTGATGTTACCATAACTTCGTGTGCAGAACTATGATTTATGGCTCTTCGAAATGCCTTGTGACTTCTAGATGACGAGTATGGTTTTCTCGCAGAGCATGGTAAGAGAATTAGGACGTCATCCAAATTATTGGGCGCAACATATTTGTTCGAAATGAATTCAACCCAATCAAGGATTATTGGGTCATTGTGAGATTCTAAGCTGTGTACACGGAAGGAGACTCCTTTCGCAACAACCTGATTCAGTATTCCTTTTGATTCCGATATTATTTTGTCATGATGCCTCAAATGTTCCACCAATCTAGGGCTATTCAATGACTGAGATTGAGCAAGTTCCCTTAAGCGAGAATCTTTGATCGCAGAGTGAACCTCAGTCAAAGCAGTTTCCCAATGTGAGTTTGAGGAATCGTTTTCGCTAGCAATTCTAGGACCATTCCATGTCAACACAGCACCGTGTGCTTCAGCCTGTATTGACCTAGTTGTATCGAATAAATCAACCCCAAACCAAGCCAAAACCGCACAATTGTCAGGCCCACCAATACCTGGAGTCCACAATAGAGAACCCGGAAATCTCTTTTTGATTACGTGGATTGCTTGTACAAGCTTTCCTGGGCGATTAGCAAGTTGCAATGCGTCACTTAGAATTACTACATGTGGGCTTAGTTCAGGATTCAGTAACTCATCATCATGGTTTAAAGATTGCCAAGATAAGGAAATCATCTCGCCTTTTGAGGCTACTTCCCCCGCATCTGCTTCGTCTAATGATGGAGGCAAAACATGTCCAATAGAAGCCGATAGTGTAGGACCGTTTTCTTGTGATTCCCACGGAGCAAAGGGTGCTCTAGAAATCAATTTGATGGCTCTTGGAATACCTCCATCATTTTGTATTTTGAACGGGGCAAACAAAACCGACATCTCATCATCACTGATAACCAATCCAGGTGTCATTGAAATAGGGCTCAATCTGTCTCCAAGACCCCATAACCTAGTCATTCTTTGGCGAGCCAATACGGTACGACCAAGGCTTGCCATGAATGCCACCCAGATGTAAGCCGGTCTTGAATGATTTGAAGGAGGATGAGTTAACAGCGAGGTACATGGGCAAACCTGTATGGTGGATAGCCGGCATTATATTGATAATGCCACTAGCTACGGCCGGAGATACATTTGTCCAAGAGACCACAGAAGGACAGGTTTGGGTGAATTGTGAAGACTCGTGGTCGAGTGTTTTCGATGAACAAGGAAGCATTATCGAAAACGATAGCGATTATCAGACGCAACTTTCGAGTGGGAATCACACTTTCCATTTTGGAGATATCAATAGTTGCCAATGGGTAATTCCGGTTAATGAAGAACTGCCCAACAATAGACCGGCGCCAAGTCAAGAGTTCACATCATTAAATTCAACAATTTGCAGCCAAATGGATTTGAAAAATTCAAATTGCCAAGGTATTCTAGTCTCAGGCGACCTTACCAACGATGCTGCAGACATATTTGCAATTGATGTCGAATCAAACCAGATTGTCTCCTTATCCCTATTAGCCGCCTCATCTGCCATCGATATTGATATTCATTTTCAAGACAATAATTCCGAATTAAAATTAGAACAGGAGATTTCTCTACCCTTGAATACCTCTGTTGATGGTGATTATGAATTGATAATCCCAATCATTGATGACGGGCGATTAATTGTATCTGTCTCTAGCCCTAACCCTAACACACTGTGGATGTTAAACACAGAAATTTACCAAACCGCTGTTGTCTATCAAATATCCGAACTCGATTACTTAATGGGAATTGGCAACTCTACCTACTTCTACACTCTAGGCGATGATGAATCCTTGAAAGTTGATTCATCACAAAACCAGAAAAATGGAGAACACGTGGAGATAAAGTACAGATATGCATTCACAGAATCAACATTCTCAGAATGGAATAGCGCAACCACAGGAGATAGGATCAATGCGATTGATAGTATTGAGAGGATTGAATTGCATTGGGATTGTGATTGCAGATGGTCTGCAAGCTTAACAAAGAGTACACATTTTGATGCAAGTTGGGGCATGGATGCTCCTGGATTCAAGCCACTCTCATCTTCTAGTGACAACTCAACCTATCCGTTAATCGAGATGGATGGACACGCTGAAGATGGAGAACTTACACTACACATGGGGGATTATCAAGACATTCTGCGGGTTGAAACAACTGGATGGAATGAATCTGTTCACTTGGTCGACGTTGTTGTCGAGGGCGATATCTATGAGTTGCAGGTATCGATTTGGAATATGGACCAAGAAACTTGGGATATTATCGACCAAAAATCTGCAACTTATTCTATGGATAAAATTAGAGTTTCATTAGATGTAGGACTGGGCACTCACTTCATTCATATTCAACATCTCAATGGCAGTGATGCTATTGATGAAAATTCTGAGTCGATGGAATGGCGAGTAAGAATTACAACCGCAGTTTTGGATGAAGGTGAAGAGCCATGGTTCCCTGCTTCTGATGCGGTAAAGGATGCTGCTGATGTATTTTATTGGCTAATTGGTTTCATTCTAATTTTGCCGTTCATTATATTCTACATTAACGTAAACAAAAGCAAAAGGTTTGTCGAAGAGTTTGCAAGAAAGAAAAACCGACTACAGTGGTTATCAGAAAAACTCGATGATGGAAGTTATTCACCAACAGACCTCACAAAGGCTTTGAGGTCTGTCTCAACACTAGAATGGGAAGAGGCCCTCGAAGTGTGGGGTGAACCAGAGGTAAGACATTACACAACCGGAATCGATTTAGCTGTTTGGACTCTTGACCGGCGAGTAGCAGATAGTAGTGCATGGCCAATCCTTATTGGACTAAGACCACAAGAATCTGAGTGGAGTATCGCTGCATTGAAATTTGAAGCAAATGAAGGTAATGATTGGGTTGTTAGTAAGGTAGAGCCAAAACTATTGAGCAGAGGAAACGAGATATTCCTTGATACGATAAATTCAAACTCACGTCTATTCATTCGAGTAGATTTGTCTGGCAATGCCAGTTCTGTAGACATCTACCTTTCAGGTATGATAAACGGGGCCCCTGTCGCTGCAAAACCAGCAAACACGATTTATCGCAACTTTGATTCTGAGGAATAATCAACCACGCCTTTGCTCTGCGTCGTCGATAATTCTGTCAATGATGTCGCCTGCTCCAGCCAAATTCTCTCTTAGTTGATCGAGTGATTTCTTTGTTGCTTTATCGAATTTTTTAGGCATGTGTAGTTTACACAAAATTACGACATCGCCTCTTCCAATTCCTCTACTTGAAGGAACACCTCTCGAATTGATTGTTATAGTGTCTCCAGAATTTGTACCAGGGGGCACTTTTATCACCAAATCTTTGTCATCTATATGTGGTAATTTGATGTTAGTCCCCAAAGCAAGGTCACTAAATCCAAGCGGAAGTGACATTATCAAGTCCATGCCATTTCTTTCAAACCAAGGATGTTCTTCAACAATGATTTCAATGAATAGGTCACCTGGTATTCCTTTCCCGAATGGAGCAGGTTGTCCTTTCCCTCTCATTCGCAGCCTTGTTCCATCCTGAGCACCAATAGGAACATTGAATCGCAAAACCTGGGATTCACTTTGTATTCCATCTCCAGAACATGATTTACACCGATCTTTGAAATTCCTACCTGAGCCTGAGCAGTTAGGACAACTTCTAACTGTGTCTTGAACAAAAGGACCAATTTGTTGACGTATTCTGACCTGACCTGCACCACTACATTCTGTACATTGAGTAGTAACGCCACCTTTCGCTCCCGTGCCTTCACAATCTGTACAGGTTGTTGGCAAGTCGATTTCAACCTCATCTTTGCCACCATTTAGCACTGTTTTCAGATTAATCTCGTGACGAACTAATATGTCATTGCCCTGATTTTGGGAAGACCTTCTTCGCCCGCCACCGAAGATGTTCGAGAAGAAATCCCCTCCAAGTATATCTTCGAGGTTAATGTTGAAACCTTGGAAACCACCTGGTCCAAACGGAGAACCTCCCGGTACATTATGTCCAAAACGGTCGTAATTTCTTCTCTTTTCAGAGTCGGAAAGTACTGCGTATGCTTCCTGAATTTCCTTGAATTTTTCATCAGCATCCGGTGCGTCGTTCTTGTCTGGATGATACTTTCTAGCGAGCGACCTAAACGCTTTCTTCAATTCCTTATCATCTGTATCCTTAGATACCCCAAGGACTTCGTAATAATCTCGTTTATCAGACAAAACATCACCTCGGGCATTACATCGGGAGTGGTCGGGGTTATTCAGTACAACGCTAAAGTTCAGTTCCACAGTTCATGCAAAACCTCTCACCAACTGGATTCGGACTAGAACAAGTCCTGCAAGTTGGTTGAGGAGCAAAACCTGAATTGGAATTCGATGGATTGACTCTTGATGTTTTACCATATGCCATTTCCTCGATTGAGATTTCACGATTTACTGGAGCGCTTATTTCATTTGTTTCATCATCAATTGTGACAGATTCAGCGCCGGCATCTGTTACTGAAATCATCTCCATAGGAACATGTTTCTTCTCTTCTGATTCAATGGGTTGAATCGGTGCTATCGGCCTCTGTGCTATGACTGGGTCCTGATTACTGCGTGCTTGCAACTTTGCTTTTCTAATTGCTTCTCTTTCAGCTTTCCTGTCTCTTCCCCGGAATGAAGCAATCCAGTCTAGTAAATTGTCCATGGGGGATGGCTTTCGAACAGCACCGACAGTTGAATTTACGGCATTAGAATCAAATTGCTCATCACCCGAAACTCTGGCTTGAGCCCTTCTAACATGGTCTGCATCTACCAACATTTCAACATCGACTTCAGTTTCGATTTCTGATTTTGAATTGGTAGCGTATGAGCCAACTGCACTTCCAACTTTGCCCTTTAGGTTTGCTTGAGCCTCAACTGACAATGTCGTATCCATTTCAACGTCTTTTTCCCAAACTCCACTATCTTCTGCTTTGAAATGAGTGCCTACTGATTTTACAGCACGGTTTCGCTGCCACTCATGGTCGCGTACAACCTTGGTCCTCTTGTAAAGCAAATAGCCAACTCCCAGAGCACCGATATGCATCCCTATATCGAGGTTTGAAGACACAGCCAGCATTTCCCCAAGAGGAGTTACAATAAATCTCAGCGCATTGAGCACCAATACAGGTGTAAACAACAATACGATTGAGGTCAATTGTCTTGCCATCTAATCCCCCCTTATTCGTTTCACCAATGAAAGTTTGTCTGTCATGTACGGTCTTTTGGTGGCCTACCACTTCTTGTCAATCCGTCAACTAAACCTACTGTGAATGCAGTGTGGAGTATAATCAAACAAATCGGAATACCGATAATCGATGAAATTCTTGATTTTGAATAAAGTATTCCTGTAACTGCAAGGGCAATTAAGTATGCAGAAGGCGCCACCCACCATTTGGGTAAAATGAAAATGAGTAACAAGCCAAAAATTGGTAGGAACTCCCTAAGGTCGGCCCGCTTGGGATGACGAAGCATTACTTTGGTTCTCCAAAATCCATACCTGTGACACATTTTCCACCAATTTGACAAAGATGAACGTTTGTGCATGTATACGCAAGATACATCCGAACGCCATAATTCCCAACCTTGAGAAATTAATCTCATCGATAAATCACTATCTTGACTCGTAATGAACCGTTCATCCCACCCACCTACGGATTTGAGAGCCTCAATATTATGAAGGCAAAATGCTGGAACCTTTGTTCTTTTTCGGCCTTTGAACCGATTGAATTGGCCACCCCCTGAGCCGATTGGTGATGACAAGGCACCATCTATCCAAGTCGATACTAAATCTACCGAATCACTGGATTCTGTTAAACATCCAATTGCACCAATCTTGTAACCTAATTCGGTCTCTAAATCAATCAAGTCTGCAACCCTTTTCTCAACATGGTCAGGTTCTATCCATGAATGGCCGATTATTTCCAAACAATGGGTCATGCTTTTGTCGATCTTTTCTAAAGCAAGATTTCTTGCATTTGAAACCCGTTTACCTGGGTTATGAATCACAGTGATTGAATCGCCGAATTTGGATAGTATCTCTAAGGTAGAATCTGATGAACCACCATCAAGAACCAATACCTCGACGGGCATTGTTTGTGCAAGCAAACTTTCTATGCACCGTTTGATGAATTTTTCTTCGTTTAACACAGGAACGACCGCACAAACCCGTACCTGCATGTATACTCGCGTTGGGCTTCTAAATGTCAAGGTTAGCCTATCAAATTCTTTGACTATGGCGTTCTGGGCCCAATCATGCCGAGGCTGAAGTTAACCGGAATAGATGAAGGATATTCTGTTGTAGTTTCTTCTCGATTGCTAGGTGCTGATGATCCTGAATTAGTAATGGATGCAATAATGAATATTTTTCCCGACTTTACTTGTGGACTACCTGAAGGACCAACATTCCCCTCTGAACAAGACGACATTTTAGCGTCTGATGGGATTAGTATGCAGACTTTTCTAGAGTCAATTCATAAACAGTCAATTCTCGATACTGCATTGGATTATATGTCTAGTAACTTAGATGAAACGGGAACAGTTTTTCATATTTCTAGGCAAGCAGCTCTCGCAGGAAAAGTGGCTTTTCCTTTACCAGGAGATAATCCGCTTGGCGGTGTAATTACCATTGAGATCGAAGGTGAAAATCTTTCGGATTGGCTTGAGGCAGCAACCTGGCACAGTGGTAGAGAGAACATTCCAAGAAGCATAGGTGATGAATTCTCTATGCGGAATGATGGTGATTCTGTAGCCTGGCACTGATTGCTGCAGCGATATCTCGGTCCGGACCAAGCCAATCTACCTCATCAGGGCCTTCGCACCACTTGATTTTATCATGCACATTCAATTTCAAATCACCAGTTACAACAAAACACTCCATAACGTGCAATCGAACAACAACATCTCCATGGTCGAATATCCATTGACCTATTGGCCTTCCCGTTTCAATATCTAGTTCTAATTCTTCTTTTATTTCCCTAATCAAACACATTGAAGCATCTTCGCCGGACTCAAATTTGCCACCCGGAAATTCCCACCACCC
>WTIA01000102.1 GCA_011522915.1 Methanobacteriota archaeon | reverse complement strand
TACGATGGACAGCCCATACAACTATTCAATGGCGAAGAGATTGGAAGCATGAGTTCGCCCGAGGATGAAGAATTGTTTTTCTTCATTGAATTAGACGACTCCGTCGCAAGTGATATGACAATAAGAACATGGGGCGGAGAAGGCGACCTTGGACTCTTTGTAGAAGCAGAAGAATTTGAGTGGATGGATTTCGATGATGGTCCGAGGGGTAGGCAGTTTGGTGAAACAAATTTTGAGTCCGATTTCGATGGAGCTGAGGAGGAAATCAACTTATTCTTTGTAACCGGCAAAATTGAAATTACAATATATGCAAACACAGATATTGAAGGTATCTCAATAATCGCAGAATGGAGTGAATTCGACCCACCAGGGCCAGAACCGGAACCCGAACCCGAGCCACCTGTAGTTGATGATGTAATGACGTGTGATAAATTTGTGGAATTAGTCTTCGAAGAATTAGACACCAATAAAGACGGTGACATTTCAAAAGATGAAATAATCGATGATGAGCCCGAATTTGAGGATATTGATACAAATAAAGATGGAGTTCTTGACAAGTCTGAAGTTACAGCAGAGGCTTGTAATTGTGAAAATGAGTTGATGTTGACAATAGATCAATTACAACCGAATGATAGAGGATATAGCATTGAAACATTGTCAAGCATAGCGTGGAAGAATGACTTTGACTTCTTTGAAATGGATTCCAACAATGACATGTGGATCGACGAGGAAGAGGTAGAAGACTACGCCGAGATTTGTGTTACATCTTATGACCCATTCGACAGAGATGGCGATGGAGTGCCTGACAAGGATGATGCCTTCCCCGATGACCCAGATGAGGACACAGATACCGATGGTGACGGAATTGGAGACAACTCCGACATCATTGCCTCGGTAAATAATGACGTTATTTGGATTTCATCTGGTGTTTTGGGACTAATTCTTGTTACAGTGTTTGCGATAATGTTTGTTCGCTCAAGAAGGCCTGAATATGCCTGGCAGGAGTATCAGAAAGACAACATGTCCGAGGAGATGCTTGCTAAGATGGCTGCTCAAAGTAACTCCCCAGTCCAAGATGTAGTTCCGCCTGCATTAGACTTGGGGCCACCTGTTGAAAGTGTGCCAGAGGACATGATCATATCTGACCTCTACGATTGATTTCTAGTTCTTTTTTGGCCTACGCCCAAAGGACGCATTAATGCTAGTACGTGACGGTGCATTTGCGGTAGCATCTCAAACAAAACAAGGGCTAGGAGGAACATTGCTCCGAGCGATACAAATCTTGCAGCATAAGCATGACCGAATTCAAAAATTGTTAGATTCATCCAGCGCCAATCCGGATACCCCATCTGTAACCAAATTAATCCTGCATTTCTAAACAGATTAAGAATGTGAATAAGCGACAAAGCCACGAATAAAGCTCGTACTCTTCTGCGCCAATCTACATTTAGAACCGATATAGCCCCAACGAAAATAATCATTGATTGGATTGCGGTACACGCTAAAACGAAATTGATGTAGATTGGTTCTCCATTTACTAATAATTCTGTGTGAAATGAAAATTCAGACATTTCTTCAGTCAGAAACCAGCGGTTGCCCTCCCAATCATTCCAATTTACAGAAGGGCCGTTGCTGGGGTTTGCATAAGTTTCACCAAGAGTCACATTTGCGCCTCCGGCAAATGAGAGCAAAGCAGCAGATTGCCAAGCGACAAACCAGATTGCTAACACATTTAGCATTGGAACGTGAGCTATTAGCAGGTACGGTAGTCCAGCCACCGCAACCGCTCCTCTAAACCAAAGCAGAGCTTTCTGGTACTTCTCCTCAGACACCTTGCGCTCCCACAGAGCAATCCCTACTGCTCCGGGGAGAGTTGCAGCGCTCATAATTGTAAGAACAGCATCCTCGTGTTCGATGTAAAATGAAATGTCATTAAAAAAATAAAATCCAGTAAGTATCCAACCTATTGGGGCAAATGACTCAAATTTTCCAGATCGACTTTTCCAAGTGACAAAGAGCAGTATCATCCCAATCGCGCCTAACAATGTTGCGATTGACCTGTCGACTAGATAGTCACCTGCCATGTGTTAGGCCTAAACAGGCCTTCATCTAATGGCTTCGCCTTAATGCACATAGGTGAGATGTATTTCGGGCGACCCAATGCAAGAGCCAATATCGGAAGTCAATCTATCTAGTATTGACTTGGATTGGAACGGAGCAATAGCCTTTCTAGATAGGGATGGAGTGTTGAATTATGGCAGTCCAAATTACATCAATTCTCCAGATGAATTGGAAGTTATTCCTGGTGCAAAGGAAGCGATTGACGATTTACGAAAAATGGGGTACAGAATAGCAATTACGACAAATCAATCCGCCATCATGCGAGGACTTTGGCAGAAAGATACAATACACGCAATACATAAAAAATTGCAAGAAATTGTTGGTCCAATCGATGTTATAATGACATGCCCACATCGAAATAGGGATAGATGCGGTTGTAGAAAACCAATGCCAGGTATGCTTAATCAAGCTTCACAAATAATACGTGGATTAACTCATCCCATTCCAGACTGGTGGGGTGATAAGCCAAAATCACACCATCACTTAGACCTCATGGTAGGTGACCGTAATTCAGATATGGGTGCTGGTTGGGCAGTAGGCGCTAGGCTATTCCAAGTTGATGAAAAAATTGGAATTAGACAAGTCATTGAAAGAATAAAGCAAAACGATGAAGGTGATGACTTTCGTCCAACGTAATACACATGTGGCTTGGAATTGATGATACCGATTCACTGGAAGGTGGATGTACTACGCTAGTCTTTCACCAATTGCTAGATTCGATTCCCTGCGAGTACGGCGAACCAAGGCTGACTCGGTTGTGGCCATTTGCTGCACAACGAACACGCGGAAATGCGTCTCTTTCGGTAGAAATTTATTGTGACGAATCGATAATCGAATGGTTGGATAAATATTGGATAGAGAATATCTTACCTCTTAAAGGACAAATATCAAACTCCGAACACTCAGATAGGAAACAGTATCCCTCAGACCCGGGGATGACATTGTTTTTCGAACAACCCAATGAGGATTATTACTGGAAGGCAGTTAGAGGAGAAGTTGATTTTTATCAAGGCGGACACCAATGGGGTGGTAACGGCAGAATTGGGGCTGCTGCTTCCTGTGCATGGAGGGGTAATAATCGAACGTGGGAAGGAATTGCATGGAGAATGGGGGAAAGAAAAGTTAGCGAAGAAGCGTTAACAATCGTTGATGAATTGGATGGAACATTCCTTTGCAGAGACCCTAGAAACAATCGTGGACTAATCTCTCCAAGGGGTCCTTGTCCTGTAATGTTTGGAGTCAGAGCTACGTCTAAAGAAGTGGCTGAAAAGGCTACAAAAATACTGGTGAAAAATAGTGCTCCAACTTCGGGTTCCAGAGTTTTCGCTACAAACCAAGGCACAGGAGATCACATTGAAAGTGTCAACACATTAACAATTTCTAGTAAAGAAATCATTCAAGGAGGACACGTCTTACTCAATGAGAAATTTATTGCCTTCGGAGAGTCTGGAAATCTTAAATTAATTGCACAATGGCTTGAAGTAGGCGATAATATAGAATATATTGGAATGGAATTTGAAAATAAAATTCACCTAGAAGGAATAAAAGTCGTTGATTCAAAAAGGAAACTTAGACCGATATGCTCATGCGGAACTCGAATGAAGTCAATGGGAGTAAATCAGGGAGTAAGGTGTCCAAGATGCAAAAAGAAAAGCCAACAAAATTGGGTCACAGAAGATAGGTCTCCTCCCAAATCGGGTTGGGTACAACCGCCCGTAGACAAACGAAGACATTTGGCGAAGTCATTAACCTGAAGACATAAATGTTGATAGGCGAACACTATTGCCACCCTACATGGTAGATTCAACAGAACTAACCTATATCATCCTCGGACTTACATTATTAGGAATGATTTGGTACATGACTAACCGAGGTCGGGCTAATCTTGCAAAGGCACGCGAAGATGCTGCTCCAGCAATAGCAGGAGATGATGTATTAGATGGGGCAGCCAAGAACCCAGAACAATTTGATGAGCCGGATGATGAAGCCCTGGATGAAATGGCTAAGTTGCTGGGCGAGGATGAAGATCAGTGAACAAATCCCTCTTCGACTAGGCGTAACTCAATTTCTTCACTCCCTGCAAAAAGAGTCCTTCTGGAATCGGAATGGGGCCTAGTCAGTAACCAAACTTTATCCGTTTTTAGTTTGGTTTTACTACGGGCTACCAATGTACTTTCTTTGTCCATTGAAACACCGCCTTTGGAAATCAGCAGAGTTGTCCAAGATGTGACATCAATCAGTTTGTTTACAGCACTGATAATGTCACTTGGAATTTTACCCGTATCTGGACAATAGTCATCGAGCACCACAAGAGAGACGTTTGGAAGTGCTTTAGCAGTTTTCAGTAATGAATCAACGGCTTGGTCAACGTTTCCAATCAAATTCATAGCGTGAAACCTTGATGATTCAGTCAAGGATACCTCAGAAAAAATTTGTGAAAACCTAACGCTATCCGGCAATTCAGGAGCTGCCCATAGAACTCGCCCTCCCTGAGATATCGCTTGCCTTGCAATTTGCATTCCCAGTGTTGTTCCACCGCATGATCCTTCTACTGCCAAATGAATTGAAGAACCATCTAATTTTGATTCCCACGGTTCCATTAAAATCCCTCATTCAAGGCTTATCATCGAGGGTACTTCAGGCTCGTCATCATCTTCTTCGATGTTTTCTCCAAGCAATAGGTCCAACAAATCTCCGCCAGATTCTTCTTTTTGCTCTACCTTGTTTGAAATCGCCTTTTTGGACCTAGCTAATCTTGATGACAACAATTGGTGCGCCTCTAATTTTCTTGTTGCCTCCCTGTAATCTTTTATTGAAAAGTAGCCCATGAAATCGCCTTTTTCATCGGTCACTACAACCGCATCAGAGGATAATTTACTAAGCATGTTGAGCCCTTTTGACAGAGTAGTATCACCTCGCAAGGTCAAAATGTCAGTGCGCATAATTTTGTCTACCTTTACTTTGGTAGCGTTCAATCCATCAGCCATCTTTGCAAAAATATCTCTTGCCGTGACTACTCCAATGATGTCATTACCTTTCTTGACCAGTACAGCATAATCTGGATTTTTTGCTAATTCCTCACAAATTGAACTGACACGTGTCTTACTTGCAACGACAATGTGTTCGTCTGCAATCGACATATCTGCGATGGTCGGTTCTTCCATGTTCTTGCGGCAGAGTCCATAGAAGATATTGGTTTCCCAATATTCTAACGAAAATCCATAAGACCTGCACCCCGACACACAAATATGGCCGGTGAACTTCGTAAGGGTGAAAGAATCCCTCGCAGACCGCTTCCTGAGTTTGAGGAAGCTGGTAGTTTGGGTTCGGGATTGAAGAGAGACGGACTTTTCAAAACAGCACTCGAAGATACCAATGAATATGGCCCTCATTCCATGATTCTGTTATTGATGATCGTTGCATCTGTAACCGGTGGAATTCTACTTGCATTCCGCTACATTTGAGATTGCGTTAAAATCTGAAATATTCATTTAGATTAGGGGTAATATACAAACCCCTAGTAATTTACAAACACTCATGGCTGAGGGCTCCGTTAACGTTGAGAGTAGAACCTCGTCCCAAGATAAACGCTGGACAATCATGGCTGCACTTTTAGGGACTAGCACTGCAGTGATGCTTTTCCAGGGAATGGAACAAGAAGTTAATCCAAAATATGAAAGAGAACTTGCTCTAACTTTGATTGCAGCAACGATACCATTCCAAGGAATATATTTCCTAATTTACACGTTTTTGCTAGAAAATAATGGCAGATTGAGCGATGAAATGATGAAAAAACTCAATTTTGCATCTGCTCTTTGTCAAGTAATCGCTTACTTTTCTCTGTTTGGAGTAATTATTCTATGGTACAGCATGTCAAAACTTGTTGGAATTGCATTTACAATTTCAGCATTAGTTGCTATGGTTTTAGTAAGGTATTCAATGAGCCAGGCTGGAGAAATACCGCTTACTGAATAGCATTCCTAGCTAATTCGACAGCCTCATCAACAATTTCTCCAGATACACCAATATGGTTTGCTGGGTCGAACATCGCTTCCAAATCTTCTGCGCTGAATGCTGCTGCAATAGCCGGTGTGCGAGCACAAACATCGATCAACTCCTCACCATTTGCTATGGCTTCAAATGAAGCTGAGCGCAATATTTCGTGGGATTCATCACGACCAATTCCATGACTTACCAATTCAATCATCACCTTTTCAGCCATTACAAGACCTTTCTGACTGGCAATGTTTGCCAACATTCTATCGCCATCAACCCAAAGATTGGTCAGTACATTGGCTGTTTTTGATATGACGTCCTCGCACAGAGCTGATGCGTGCGATAGAGTGAACCTTTCTGAACTAGAATTTGCTAAATCTCGCTCATGCCACAATAGTGCATTCTCGTAAGTTGGAATAATGAACGAGCGAACAATCCTAGCCAATCCAGAAGCATTCTCTGATTTAATTGGATTCTTTTTGTGAGCCATAGTTGAAGAGCCAACCTGCTTTTTCACATCGAAACCTTCCCCAGCCTCTGCAATTTCAGAACGCTGTAAATTACGAATTTCTTGAAGGATTTTTTCACATGTACATGCTACGTTGGACAACCAAGATACGTACTCAATATACCTGTCTCTTCCAACGACTTGTGTGGTTGCTAGTGGAACTTCTAAGCCCAGATGGGTTAGTATCAATCGCTGTAATTCTCTAGCTCCCTCGCCTTGAGCCGCACCGGTTCCTACCGCTCCAAGGAACTTGCCGACGGCAATTCTGGGAGTTGCTTCGTCTAGGCGAATCAATTGTCTTCGCATTTCATCCAGCCACACAGCAACCTTCAATCCAAAAGTGATAGGCACAGCGGCTTGGCCATGAGTTCTTCCTAGCATTACTGTATCCCTTTCTCTCTCGGCCAGATTTGCCGTTACGTCAATGAGATTGCACAATTCTTTTCGCAACAAAATTATCGAATCCCTTAGTTGCAATCCAACCGCAGTATCGACAATATCGTTTGATGTCGCCCCTAAGTGTATGCACCAGCCGGCTTCACCCGCGGCTTCAGCCATGGCTTTTGTTAGTGCCATTATATCGTGACGAGTCTCAGCTTCTATTTCTGAGACTCTTTCTTTGGTGACTATTGATGGTACTGCGATTTCTGCGACTTTAGCATAATCTTCTTCCGAGACCTTACCCATCTCTTTGTGAGCCCAAACCAGTGCTCTCTCAACCTCGAGTTGGCGCTGATGTCGGCCTAGTTCAGACCAGATCTCTTTGAATTCTTGACAGCCATAACGATAGTCGAGAGGACAGAACGCCATGCTAGGTCCCTATGAGTATAGGAAATGAACATTCCGTGTATGAAGCCGAACATAAATTGGGGTTTATGAAAATGAAAGATGCCCCCGAACACCGTCCCAATGTGTTTCATAATTTAGTTCAAGTTCCCCTTTCATGTGAGGCCCTGCTACGACCAAGGTCTCGTATTCTCCACCTTCACCATCTACATGAAATCTAAACTTTTTTGCCAGACTATCCAATTCATTTAGGGAATTTTCATCGAGAATGCAACCTAACCAGTTCTCTCCTAAACCGTCACATGAAACACCGGTAATCATTACTTTAAATCCATTTTTAACCAAATTTTCCATGTGGGAGTTACTAGATTGATGCCAAAGGGGTGTAAAGGAAATTATCCCAAGCTCTTCACACATTCTCTCCAATCGAGTTTTCTGATAATCAGACCTGAGCGCTCCTGAGACAATGCCATCGATATCTAGGCTAGATAGTGCTATTTTCAAGTCTATGACTTCATCTTCTGGAACACCTTGCGTCGGAATCGCTAACCACTCACAATCACATAACTTAGCCTGTCTTTCTACCAATGAAGTACCTGGAATTTGAAACATCCAAGAATCGTTGCC
>WTIA01000151.1 GCA_011522915.1 Methanobacteriota archaeon | reverse complement strand
CACTCTATTCCACACGACGATGTCTTCACTTGTGAATCTAGGAAGAATCATGCCAAGGACGCTCCTCGAAGATGCACTAGCGCTTGATATTCCACTTAATTCCAAAGAAGGATTCGTTCGCCAAATCATTGGCTGGAGAGAATTCGTCCACCACGTTCACGAATTGACAAATGGATTTGCAACCGATTCAGCCCCAGTCAAAGCAAGGCCTGCAGCTGGCTGGGAAGGAGATTGGCCAACAGCCAAAATCACTCCAAATGTGCTGGAGAACTCATACGAACTTCCACCTACTTTCTGGGGAGAAAAATCGGGTATGTTGTGCCTCGATACAGCGGTTTCAGATGTTGTAGAAACCGGTTATGCACACCATATTCCTCGACTAATGGTCCTTGCAAATATCGGAAATCTGCTCGGAATACATCCTAGAGAATTGACCGATTGGTTTTGGGCAATGTTCACCGATGCCTATGATTGGGTAGTCGAGCCTAACGTGCTAGCTATGGGAACTTATGCAGTCGGAGAAGTGATGACCACTAAGCCATACGTTAGCGGTACTCCCTACATCAAGAAGATGGGAGATTACTGTGGAGATTGCTCTCTTCACTTCAAAAAATCATGCCCAATTTCTGATATGTACTGGAATTTCTTAGAAGAAAATCAAGAACACTTCAGAGGTAATCACAGAATGGCAATGCCGATGCGTACTCTCGCAAAGCGCACACAGCAAGCCAAAGACACAGCAAAAGAGGTCACACATTATGTGCGTCAACAGATGACAAAAGGCGAGCTCTTAGACCCAAGCATCCTCGAATCCATCAAATCTTGAGAACGATACTCCCAGACTTGGATCACAATCTAGGAAGGCGGTTATTTGAAAAACAGAATCTGTTTCTGAGACAACATGAAGAGAGCAAATGCGTTACTGTTTTCCCTGCTGATGATCGTTTCATCCCTTGCTGGATGTATCGGTGGAGAAGAAGTTGATACCTCAGAATACGAAGACCAAATCGCCGAACTAGAAGAAATGCTAGAGGCGCAAAACCAAACTATTGCACAAAGGGAAGCCACAATTGATGGCTTGGAAGATGGATTGTCAGATGCTACGCAGATGATTCAAGACCATGCAGAGGGAATTGCAATTCTTGAAGCATACAGAGATTCGTTATTGATTGAGTTAGAAAACTCAAACAACTCACTTTCAATTTTGGAGTCACACCGAGATTCTTTGTTGGTTCAGTTGGAAAACTCAAACAACACCTCTGCTGAACTTATAATCCAAATTGAAAATGCGAATGCGAGTATCGCTTCTATGCAATATCAAATCGGCTCTCTTGAAGATTTAAATGATAATTTATCGATAATGCTTGATAGTGCTAACACTACAATTAACGAATTGGAGAATTTGTTAATTTCAGCGAATAATTCAATAATTCATTGGCAAGAAATCGCAGATGAGAATCGTGCACAAATGAGTGGTGCTTCCTTGCAGGGAGTCGATCTTAGTGGTTTCGATTTCACTAGGGCAGACTTAAGTGGGGCTGATTTACGCGATACCGATATGACAAATATCATACTGTTTGGAACGGATCTAACCTTTGCAGTTGCAACCAATGCTTATCTTTCTAATGCCAATTTGAGCAATGCAGACCTTAGTGGTCTAAACCTAAGAAACGCATACATAGAAGATTCAGATCTGAGTAATGCTACAATTAGCTGGCAAACTGATTTCAGATATGTGCAATGGTACAACACAATTTGCCCCGATGGGACAAATTCAAATGACAATAATAACGACTGCCCTGGAGGACTTTAGAAGTCGGAATATATTTTAAGTTGTAATTTGTTTAGCAAACACTAAATCACATCTGAATTAACTAGAAAATATCTCTAAATTGGTCAAGACTGACAAGATGGACAGAAGTCTAGTCTACGCCCCGCGGGCCTTGTATGGACGATTAAGTCGCCACAGTCATGACATTCCTTGTCGTTGCGGGTGAATACCCAGTGCCTTGATTGA
>WTIA01000014.1 GCA_011522915.1 Methanobacteriota archaeon | reverse complement strand
CGCCTTGGCATGACCAGCCCTCTAAATTGAGGGTCTTACAATATAGCGGTGAAATTTTCACTTTTTCTTGAACCATGCCATGTCCTTAACAGAGCGAGGAACTTTGAGTGTGCTACCCTTTCTACCGTCTTTTGCCTTCTCGGTCTTGACTTTGTGCTCGCCTGATTTGCTGACAGTCTTTTCTGCGACTTTTTGTCCAGCAGCAGCTGCTTTAGATGCTGCTTTCTTCGCTGTAGTTTTGGCTTTTGTAGCGGTTTTCTTTGCGGATGATTTCGCCTTGGTTGCTGCTGCCTTGGTTTTTGATGCTGCTTTCTTTGCAGTGGATTTTGCCTTGGTAGTCGCTTTCTTTGCAGTATTCTTTGCTACCGCTGCCAGAAGTTTCTTAGAAATCGCAGCACTTATTCCTGCGTTTGCAAGTCCTTTTGCCCCTGCTTTGTTTATTCCAGCTGCTGATTTAATTCCAGCGTCACTAAGTTTCTGTGCTGTTGCTTTACCTACACCAGGTATTGCCATTAGAGTTGCGAGAGGGTCCTTTTTCGGCTTAGCGGCCATGTCTTCACCGCCCTACGCATACCACACCCATTTGATGAACCCTTCTCTCAATAAGGGGGAAAATTAAGTTCAAGGGCTGATGTGACCATTTCATGCAAGAGAGGTTGGAGGCACTAACTTCAACCCTCTACGCACAAGTTCGCGACGCTGGGCCCACTCACGGATATGATAGTGAAGGATACTTGCGTCCAAAGGCACACCCAGCTAACATCTCAACGGTTTACTTGGGCGATGTTGCCAAAACCTTGCTAAAGGTTGTACAGGGAGTTAGTACACCAATAATGGAGAAAAAACCTGGATTTGACGAACAGACATGGATATTCACTTGCCACTCTGGTGACGTATCTATCCGTATTGAGAGTTATTCTTACTGGGGATTTGGACTATTGACTAGATGTTATGCAAACACCATTACGATGCAGGGACCACTTGAAGAGAGAGCGAGGTTTGTTTTCGATTTGGTTTCCTCTTTGTCTCACAAACCTTGGGAGTTTTCACGAAGGTCGAAATTTAATTCAAAAATTTCCAACATCGAAGATAATCAAGAAACCTGGCTTGCACATATTGAGAGAGCGCGCACAGACCTGAATGAATTGATAGAGACAACGCTCTTAGCAAAAGGCGATAGTGAGGATATTGAAATTGCAAGGAACGCTCTCGCAGATGATAACGCACCTGCTGTGTTGAGAGCCCTGTCGCGAATAGAGGCCGATTCGATTGAAATCGAGGTTGAAGATGTAATTCCCGAGGGACAAGTCTTGCGAATCGAAGGCGACGTACCATTCGTCGATTTATCCTCAGAAGAGGAATGATAGCCGCGCGTCGCGTTGATAAAGGGGATTAATGTCGGCGGTCACATGGCAAAGAAAGACGGCGGCGGCATTCAGCAGGCTGCAGGTCTAATTCGATACTTCGATGAAGAATCGGAAGACGCTTGGAAAATCAGTCCAAGACAAGTATACCTAGCATGTATAGGACTTGCCGGATTCATCTACCTCGTTAACGAGGGTGTTGTAGGATGGATCATGGATATGTTTTGATTACCTCAGAGGTTCAATCAAAACTACAGAACCTTCGCTCCTAGCCATTCCTTGTGCAACTTGCATTGCGGTTTCTAAATCCAAAGTTGCGCCTAGGGTTCTTGGCCCCTCAACTTCATGGACAATTAATCTGTGAGTTAAATTAGTCAATGTTTCCTGACTTATTCTTTCAAAAATCCACTTCTCGTTTTCTATTCTAACCATTGCTGGTACATCGACCAATGGCCCCATCTCGTTACCTGTTGATTTTGTTCTTCCGCTAAGTCCTTGTAAATCTGCCAGCGGTTTCCATGAACGTCTTTTGACTCTCATTCTTACTTTCTTTTCTTGGCTTACGCCATCCGTAAATGCTCTTCCCATCAGGATCCCCATCCTTGGAGAAATACTTCTCCAAAATGCAATGGAATTTTATCCATTCATAACAGTTGGGGGGACTTCCCA
>WTIA01000025.1 GCA_011522915.1 Methanobacteriota archaeon | reverse complement strand
CTTCCCAGCATAATCAGACAACGAAATGTCTTCTTTGCTGGTGTTCTTCAGGGTAAAGTTAGGTGCAGAGTCTCCAGTTTTGACCATGTGCACCGCATTTGTCCCCGGCGTATATCGCTTTCGATAGGCCAAATCAGAATATGCCAGCGTTCATGACCTTGTTCCATGCTGTGATGAAATCTGCAACGAATTTGTCTTGATTGTCATCTTGTGCATATACTTCAGCGATTGCACGTAGTTGTGAATTGCTTCCGAATACTAGGTCATATCGTGTAGCCCTGCGGACCTTTTCTCCTGATGAGCGGTCGTGTGCTTCATACGAATTGCTTCCTGTTGGAGTCCACTTGACGCCCATGTCTAGTAGGGTCTCAAACCACTCGTTTGATAGGCTTGAACCATCACTGAATAATCCTCTGTCATCTGATGAAATTCCGAGTGATCTCATTCCACCAACTAGAACAGTCATCTCTGGAGCTGTTAGGCCAAGAAGTTGAGCCTTATCCAACATCATTTCTTCAGGGCTAACTGCAAAGTTAGTTTTCAGATAGTTTCTGAATCCACAAGAAACTGGTTCCAGCACAGAGAACGAATCTACATCGGTCTGTTCTGCGGTTGCGTCTCCACGTCCTGGTGTGAATGGTACTTCCTTTCCACATGCCATCTCGATACCTACATTTCCTGCTAGGACAATTGTGTCAGCGATACTGGCGCCATTTGCCTCAGCAATACCGCCTAGTACTCCAAGAACCTTGGAAAGTTGTTCAGGCTTGTTTGCTTCCCAATCTTTCTGAGGTGCTAGTCTGATGCGGGCACCATTTGAGCCACCACGGAAATCAGAGCCACGGAATGTGGAAGCACTCGCCCATGCTGTCTCAACCATTTCTGGGATTGAAAGTCCACTGGACTTGATTGCTTCCTTGACTGCTGCAACATCATAGGATGTGCTTCCCGCAGGCACAGGGTCTTGCCAGATGAAATCCTCTTCAGGAACGTCCGGTCCAAGGTAGCGTGACTTTGGCCCCATGTCTCTGTGAAGTAGTTTGAACCATGCCTTTGAGAATGCGTCAGCGAAGTCATCAGGGTTCTCGTGGAAGTGCTTTGATATCTTCCTGTACTCAGGGTCTCTGATCATTGCCATGTCCGCAGTGGTCATCATGGTTGGAACCTTGATTGATGGGTCTTCTGGGTCAGGAGCCATGTCCTCTTCAGCTTGGTTGGATGGTGTCCACTGGTGAGCACCTGCAGGGCTCTTTTCTAGTGTCCATGTTTCGTCGTACTTGAAGAGCATGTCAAAGTAACCGTTGTCCCATTGAATCGGATTTGCAGTCCAAGCACCCTCGATACCGCTTGTGATAGTATCTCTACCTACACCGGATTTGTAGTCGCTAGTCCAACCAAATCCTTGCTCTTCGATGCTGCCGCCTTCTGGTTCTGGCCCCTTGTGATCTTCGGGTCCTGCACCGTGAGCCTTTCCGAATGTGTGACCACCTGCAGTTAGAGCAACAGTCTCCTTGTCATTCATGGCCATGCGGCTAAAGGTTTCACGAATGTCTTGAGCGCTTAGTAGCGGGTCTGGGTTTGCGTTAGGTCCTTGTGGGTTTACGTAAATCAGTCCCATCTGAACTGCTGCAAGCGGGTTCTCAAGGTCTTGTCGAGTTTCTCCATACCTGTCATCTCCTAGCCACTCATCTTCGCTTCCCCAGTATATGTCGTCCTCAGGATGCCAAATGTCTGGTCGGCCACCACCGAATCCTAGAACAGGTCCGCCCATTGATTCGATAGCGATTTGGCCAGTCAGAATTAGAAGGTCTGCCCAACTGATTCCGTTACCGTATTTCTTCTTGATTGGCCATAGTAATCTGCGCGCTTTGTCTAGGTTACCATTGTCAGGCCAGCTGTTTAGAGGAGCGAATCTCTGTGCACCGGTTCCACCGCCACCACGGCCATCTCCAGTTCTGTAGGTTCCTGCAGCGTGCCAAGTCATTCTAATGAAGAATGGCCCATAGTGGCCGTAGTCTGCTGGCCACCAATCTTGGCTGTCAG
>WTIA01000068.1 GCA_011522915.1 Methanobacteriota archaeon | reverse complement strand
ATTGTACACATACCCAGACTGCCTCTATCACTTTCCCATTCTACGACTAGTCTTTCTGCAAACTCTTCTTGGACTAGGATTACAACGTAATCTATCGATTGAGTCCTCGTAATTATCTCGATGAGTGGAGAAGAAATTTGGTATGGAATATTAGCAACTACTTTGTTTGCTTTAGGCCATTTTTCGATAAGAGCATCCCCTTCAATCAACTCTAAATTTGGAAAGTTGTCTCTAAGGAATTCACAAATTCCCGCATCGATTTCTATGGCGGTCAGATTGCAACCAGATTCCAGCAATCTCTCTGTTAAAACACCGGGTCCGGGGCCTATCTCAATGACGTGATCATCATTGGAAATGTCGGCTAATTTCATTGTTTCATCAAGAACTTCTTCATTATTCAAAAAGTGCTGTCCCAGAGACTTGACGTTGTCCTGACGCATTCGCAGGCGGTCAATCAGAACACGGGCGCCGTGGCCCATGTATATCACTCACCTTGACGCAGAAGTAAGTCCAACAGTCTAGGTTCCAATCCTCGGTCTTCAATTTCGGAAACGAACCTTCTTGCTAGAAGATCTGCAGCGTTGATATTACAATCTTCATTCAATTGAGCAAAACTATCCCAGCCCACACGTCCTCGGCTGGCTACCATCTCCATAGCCTTCTTGTTTCCAACTCCTGGAAGTAGTTCGAAGGCGTGCATTTTCAGAGACAGGTTTCCTGCTCTGTTGAAGAATTGTTGAATGAATACATCTGGAGAGTCCTCAATCATTTGTTGAATCACGATTGGCATCTCTTGTGAGGCAGCATTAGACAAATCACGAATTCTAGCGAATCCCAGAACATCTTGAACTACATCTCTCTGAGAGTGGTCTGTACCCATGTAGAGTCTAGCGCCAACCATCTGTAGTTCTGCTCCAGGCTTTGGACGCAGTCTAATTACGTGAAGAGCCGGTTCGGTTACAACCACGATTGCAGCATCCGACTCAGGGTGGTCGATAACTCGACACCACTCGACTGTAAGTAGTGGGTCAGGCCTGTCGCGGTTATTCCTACGATGCCCACCGCGATTGTCGTTACGCAT
This sequence comes from Methanobacteriota archaeon, assembly GCA_011522915.1. Taxonomy (GTDB): domain Archaea; phylum Thermoplasmatota; class Poseidoniia; order Poseidoniales; family Poseidoniaceae; genus MGIIa-K1. The sequence continues at coordinate 967 of WTIA01000068.1, read as the reverse complement.
GATAATCACCGGTTGTCGGTATTGTTTATTCAACGCCGATGTGCTGGCGAACGATGTCTAGAACTGCCGTTACATCTCCACCTTCGATAGAGATACGTCGGCTTGCGATTACCGCACGAACATCGTCTTCGTGCATAGGCATGAGCTCGGATAATTTAGCAGCCAAGTCTGGATACTTTTGGAATAACTCAATCTCCATGATTGCATTGAAAATGTCATTGAAAACCTTAGGGTCTGTGGAGTATCCATTACGATTGTTGCTCGCTGCCCATTCGGCGTGTTGCAGAGCTGCTTTTTGTTCGTATGTCAGGAAACCACGGCGTTCCTGAGCATGCAATAGCATGTCTCTAACCGAAGCGTAATCTGTGAAAGTTCCTTCTTCATCCATGATAATCACTCCAGTGGGCGAAGGTGTTCAGGGCGTGCGACTACAGTCTTTTGCATGTTACCATCCTTGACTGATACTACCCATGCTTTGCCTTGACGACCTTGAATAAATCCGGTTCTTCCCTGGAATCTGCGGTGAGGCATTCCCATCTGTTGTCCACCGTCTAAAACGATAGCAACACGGTCTCCCTCAGCGTAATCGTGCATGATTCTGCTGATGTTTACACGTCCTCTTTCGTGACGTCCACGACGTAGGATTGTTCGGGTTCCTTGGCGTTGCCCCTTGGATCGCTTCATGGTAATCGCACTCCTGCTTCTCGTGTCATAAGACCATTCGAAGCAACTTGCCGACCTACCCGACCCATATAAGCACCGCGACGCGTTCAATCAGCGTGAATATCGGCCACATCAAGCCATTCGACGGTACATTTTGCCTTGATCAGAGAAGCTATTGATGGCTGAGTCCTCCCGCTATCACCATGTACGGTTTCTTTGACATAGGTGCCCGATTCACATCGCAAACTAAATTCTGCGACCATATTTCCATCCGCATCAACCTCTATCGATGGGTTGGAGGTTT
>WTIA01000072.1 GCA_011522915.1 Methanobacteriota archaeon | reverse complement strand
TCGTAAGCCAGCGAGGACTCGCTGACAAAATGGGCCACGTCTCGACAGGTGGCGGAGCATGTCTCGACCTGCTAGCTGGCAGGGCACTGCCTGGTGTTGCTTCTCTGGAAGAATCCGCCAATCAATTCAGATTCTCAATCTCTAAGCCGCTTGACCACCAATGAATGGTTTTCGTGGGGTTTTTGAATACCCCTGAATACCTACGATTATGACCGACCTAGATTCAATTGAAAACCGGTCGATTCCAATTCAAAGAATCATTTCTATCGCATGTAGAAACTACAGAGCATTTGATGGATTGCACATTTTTGAATTTGAAGGCGGTGTAAATACGATTGTTGGAGGAAACGCTTCCGGCAAGTCTTGCTTAGTTTCAGCAATCCTTCAATCGGTTTCCAAAGACACTGTGCGGCGATGGAATAGTGGCTGGACTAAACAATTTTCCCAGAAGGAATCGCTCATTGAAATGAAATTTATTGCAGGAGACAAAGAACACTATCTTCGAAGACTAATTGTCGGCGACAACACTACTGATTTGCACCTATATGTTGGAAATGAAGACAAAAGGGACTTTTATCGCGATGGTCAGGTTCTAAGTTACTTTAGGAAACTCAAGCCGATTTCGACGATTGACATGATAGGTACTACAAAGCGAGATTTTTTCTTCTGGACGAATGGGAAACGGTCTAGTGTAAATCCTATGTTTGAAAAATCTGAAATGGTCCTTGACCAAGTAAACCGATACCTACCTTTTGGAGATAGTGGAATAACCAGATTGTGCCTACTGGACAATGTCGTTGTTGCAGAAAAACACGGCGAACTCACCGCACTATCTGCCTTAGCTGGTGGTGAAATTAGACAGATATTCATGATCTCAAAGATCCTTAACATCATGCATAGAATTGAGAAAGAACAGACATCAAAGGTGATTGTAATTGATGAATTTGAGATTGGATTGGACAGAGCAAATGTTGACCCGATTTACAAGCTGATGGAATCTGTCGCCGAAGAGCATGGATGCCAATTGATAATCACCTCGAGATTTTCAAAAGGGAGAACAAACCCCATCCGCTTGAGAACACCCAAAGTGAGGGACTACTACACGGGCAATCAAAAAAATCACCTTAGAGGTTTAATCAAGAACTACCTCGGCAACTCTAAGCAAAAAATTGTTTACAAGTCCCCTCCATTTTCTGGTAATGTTTCCAACAAGTCAACGTTCAAAAAGGGGTCATTCAAATGGAATCCATAAGAGAAATAATTTGCTTGTCTCATGATGGAATAGACAGGATGTGGTACCCTTTTTCAGCTGATTTAGACACATACAGTTCTGTCATTAGCGCAGGAAATTACTACGAAATCGGTGAACTGCTGATGCTTATTCAGTCGATGTTTGCCACAAATAATTACTCTCCTGAAATGGTCAATGGGGAAAATTACAAGGCGACGAGAAAGTACCTTGTTGGCGAAAAGATGCGTCGCAGAGAATGTTCTCTAACCTTCAGAACCGAGACCAACCAATACAAATTAGACAGATGCTTCTATGGGAATTATTCTATTGAAGTTAGGCTGCAGAAGACCGATTCTGACGTAGTGTACATTGGCGAAGATGTTATCAAAATGCTGGGTAAGTTCCACAAGCCGTTTGTCATCGCTGAAGGAAGATTGTTCAACTACAACTCAACTATTCTGAAACCTGATAATGAATTTACCAGGAAGTCGATGGTTGCTATGGCAAATTCTTGGGCCAGGATGGTCGGAATCCAAGATTCTAGACTAGAGTTGAACCACGCAGGAAGATGGTCTTCATCAGGAGATTATGGTTCGCTGGCTAGTACATATCGATCAAGAAGACCTTCTCCATTGACTGTTCTGACATGCTTATCTCAGGCCGTAATGAGAAAACGCAAGTACGGTAAATGCCCTCCTGTTTTTTGTCCATTCAACGTTGATACATTGAGTGAGTTTGAAGCTATAGCGATGCTAGATTTAGTCAAACATGTATGTATCGAAGAGGGCATACAGTTCATCATTGGAATAAATGGCAAGCCTG
>WTIA01000086.1 GCA_011522915.1 Methanobacteriota archaeon | reverse complement strand
CCCGAAGTTACGGAGCTATTTTGCCGAGTTCCCTCGCGATATTTGTATCCGATACACCTTAGGCTACTCACCCAGGGGCACCTGTGTCAGTTCTCGGTACGGTCACCCCCTGTGGCTTTTCATGGGACCCAGGACTTCGCTTCCTTCTCACTATAACAGTTCTCCAGAAGCTTGGTATCATGAGACCTGACATATGATCTCATGACTTTGCCCGAGCCGTCACCATAGATTACAGGGGGGGCTGATGAATATTAACATCATTCCCTTTCGACAATTTCGATTAAGAATTGCCTTAGGACCGGCTAACCCTCGGCTGATAAACAGTGCCGAGGAACCCTGGCCCCTCCGGTGGTGCGGATTCTCACCACACTGTGCTGCTACTCTTCCCAAGACTCTCATTAGTATCCGGTCCACAAGACCTCAAAGCCTTGCTTCCACCCAAACACTACGCCGCGTTACCACATCATCTTTCGATGGTCTGAAGTATCGGTATCCAATTTTAGCCCCGTCCCTTTTCCCGGCCCGCAAGCTAGACCAGTGATCTGTTACGAACTCTTTCAAGGATGGCTGCCTCTAAGCCCACCTTCTGGTTGTTTTCGACCACGGACACGGTTTGTCTGTGACACTTAATTGGAATTTAGGGACCTTAACTTCAGGCTGGTTTGTTCACCTTGCGTCATGGTAGCTTACCCACCATGACTCACTGCCCGCTTCTACAACGATTACACCTTCGGAGTTTGGCAGCACGCCGAGGACGTGAGTCCCCTAAACGCACAATCAGTGCTCTACAGCGTAATCAATCTTCACGGACGTCTACCTACGAGTAGTTTCACGCGGAACCTGCTATTGCCCAACTCGATTGGACTTTCACCCCTATACCCAGCTCGTCCGAGCGATTTGCAGATCAGCAACGGTTCGATCCTCCACCCAACTTTCGTCGGGCTTCAATCTGGCCAGGCATAGATCGTCGGGCTTCAGGTCCTCCACCATTGACTCCAAGCGAGCACACTTCGTCCCTCACAGTAAACTGCTGCGGACTTGTCGGTTTCCCTTCGGCTACGGAGATCAACTCCTTAACCTCGCCAATGATCAAGACTCCCTGGGGCATTTTTCGAAACGCACGAATAGACGCTGCTCATATCTTCGCTTTCACGCCTATTCAGCCTGTACCCATCTGGTTTCACGTTCTTTTCACATCCCGCTAAGGATTCTTTTCAGCTTTCACTCACGTTACTTGTAAACTATCGGTCTCGAGCTATACTTAGGATTGGAAGTTCCTGCCTCCCGTCTTCACACGCGATATCCAACGCATGCTACTCCTGACTCATTACGTGGCCGTATCACCTACATATACGGGACTTTCACCCTCTATGGCTGTGTCATTCCAGACGACTTCTATTTCAGTGACTTAGGCGATAAATGGTCACACCACATGTCTCTCAGTTTCCAGTCGAGATTCGGTTTGTCCTATTCCGTTTTCGTTCGCCACTACTCACGGAGTCTCATTGATTTCTTTTCCTCCCCCTACTAAGATGCTTCAATTCGGGGGGTTCCCTATCGCTATTGCGATTATCCCCTAAGGGATAGGAAGTCCCATTCAGCTATCTGCGGATCCTAGGCACTCATGCGCCTCCCCGCAGCTTATCGCAGCTTGTCACGACCTTCTTCGGTACTCGAGCCGAGCGATCCCCCAGATGGGTTGTAGCAACAGAATGTGTATGTACCACACCTGTGCGAGTAACCCTTCGGTATCCAGTCATGCCAATTTAGACATCATGGAAAGACCGTCTCCCCGCAGGGCGGCCCTTCTAGTCACTTCCCCAGACACATTGGCATGCCCGGGTGCATAAGCAACCACCCGACCTACCTCCCCTATATCAAGGCATCGTACTAGGCGATGAATCCAGGGGGTTGAGGTCTCGGTTGAAAGTGCTTTGCAGTGCTGCGTTTTAAAGCCTTCTTTTTGATTGAAAATTGGCTATGAAATGGGGTTTGGAAGGGGTAGCGGAATGCTAATCAAATTAGCGCAAGATTTGCAGAAACTATCTCATCTGCGGCAAAAGGACGGAGTACAGATTCTGCTTCTTCGTCTCTTCCAAGTTGGATTAGACAGGCACCAAGGACGTTTTCCACTTCAACGTTATTCGGATTTCTACCACGTAACACATTGATGACGCGTAGAGATTTTTCAGCCCTTCCACTCACCAAAAGAGCGTGTGATAAATTTAGTAATATTGTGTTGTTTTGTGGGTCAATTTTAGCACCTTGGCGCAATGCCATGATTGAGGCCTCATATTGGGAAGCCGCCATTGGGTCAATCTTTGCGTCCATCTCAAGAGCAGATTGTAAGAGTGCCAATCCCAAATTATTCAAAATCGAGGGGTCGTTTTGCCTATTTTGTGATGCGGTAGAAAGAACTTGAGCCGCCTGCATCCAGGCAGAATTACCCATGTGCTCAAAGGCCGATGAAATCATGGCAGTTATCTCAGGCTGACCAGACTCTTCTACAGGCAAAGCCCTAGCAGGATGCAATTCTGGGGCATCTTCATCAGAAGCCATTGATTCTTCTACCGCAGAATGATGAAAATCATCGAAACTGACGTGCACATCGCCAGAGCCCAAGTCATTTTCAAATGAAACTTCCACAACTTGATCTTCTTGTGCGTAAATTGCGTCCATGTCAACCTCTGCAGCATCGATTCTCCACATATCTGGAACATCAGAAATCGCTTCTTTTTCTTGTTGCATAGGCAAAGCCTCGTCCATTTTGGCATCGACGATTGGCTGAGCACTAATTCTCACAGGCTCGATCGGTGAAACATTGGCCATTTCTATTGGTTGGGCACCAGGGGTGACAATTTCCTCAGATTGTATGCCGCCTGAAATCGTTACTTCTGGCTGAGGTTCATTGTGAGATAAATCCTTAGTCACATTTTCAGATTCAGTTTCTTCGTCAATTTCAACTTGCGTTAATGAATCGCTAGAAATCTGAGACTCAGTCGTTTGGCTATCTTGCGATTCTGTTGCTTCAGACTTCGACTGTGTGTGTTGAATATCATCTTCAGAAGCATTACTGTCATCTTCGCCGTGCGGTATGGCAACTTCATCGAATTCTGAAGAAAATGAACCAACACCAAAGGGTAGTGATGACTTGACTACTTCTGCTTTGGCTCCCATGCCGAATGGAAGATTGTCTGAATTGGAATCAGTGTCTTCTTCAGTGTCTCCAATAGCGTCTGCAATTTCTTCCAGTCCTGGAATGTAATCATCGTCCATCACAACATCGTCTGTTTTGATGTCAACTGCAACTTGTGAGCCACAAGACGGACACGCACCTCCTCCAAGGAAGAGTAGACCACAAACCCTGCACTCCTGCATGCTACCGCCAGAGTTGGACGAGCGCGTGTAACCTTTGAACACACCGCAAGATTGAGTGAAACTCACTCTTCTTCTAGCATATCAATGATCGATTCGCTATCGACTAAAGCTTCAGCCCAGTTCTTTCCTTTACTCTTACCGTTGTAATATTGCCAAACTATTCCCAACAATGCAATAGCGAGGAAGATGAATTTCCATACTTCTGCCACCCAGTAAACCATTACAACATATGCAGTAATAATTGAAACTGTCATTAGCATAACTGGGAAACCCGCTTTGAAGAACTCATTGAATGAAATCGGGTAACCTGCTTCTTCGCTCATACCTGCTGTGACAACATTTGCTGATGCTCCAATAAGCGTACCATTGCCACCTAAGCAAGCACCAAATGCGAGCGCCCAAATCATTGGACCAAGTTCTAGTGACAAGGAGTCGGCGATTTGTAATACCACTGGAATCATTGTGATTGTATATGGAATGTTGTCAATAAATGCAGAGGCAATCGCACTAACCCACAAAATTATGATCAGAGCTGCTACAAATCTGTATTCTTCATCGAAGTAAATAATGGCAGTTTCAACCTGATCCCCAATCCATGAAATTACGCCCAGATGTTGTAGTGAATGAATCAGTACAAACAAACCTGCGAAGAATATTAGAGTAGTCCACTCCACTTTTTCAAGAGGCTCTTCAAGATCGTGTCTGTCAGTTACCAGAAGCATAATTACAGCACCCACCAATGCTACCCAAGAAACAGGAATATGCAATACAGGGTTCAAGAAGAATCCAAGGATAACTAGAATCAGCACGGCCCCTGAGGTCTTTAACATCTTAGCATCTTTTACACCATATTTTGATTCAAGTTCTTTGACATCACGAATTCTCTCCCCTGAGAATTCTTCAGCATACATCCACTTTATCATCATGAATGTTGGAACTATTGTGAGCATAATACCTGGTGCTAATTCAATTATGAAATCATTGAATGACACTCCATCGCTTGCAAGACCAGAATATCCCGCTGCCTCTATTGCAGATTCACTCATCATTGAACCAATGATGATATTTGGTGGGTCACCAATCATTGTTGCAGCACCACCGATGTTTGAAAATAATACTTCGGCAATCAGCAGTGGGATTGGATTCAAATCAAGAACCCTAGCGAGTTGTATTGTAACAGGTGTGAGAAGTAGCATCGTTGTCACGTTGTCTAAAAACGCAGATAGAACTGCAGTCACAGCACATAATATCACTACTAATGTCCAAACATTACCGTTACTCTTTTTGTATGCTTGAACCGCAAACCACTCAAAAATTCCAGTATGAGAGATAATACCAACCATTACCATCATTCCCAGCAGCAAACCGATTGTTTCCCACTCGATTAGAGTGGTTGTTTCAGCAAGGGAAAGAGCATCGCCTGCTTTGTAGTGATTGAGAGCTACAATAGCCATCAAGCCACCCATTGCAGCAGCAAGAGTTCGGTGAACAACTTCAGAAATGATCAATGCATAAACGAATAATAAGATGCCCAAACCAACCCATACGGGTTCATTTCCTAGTCCTTCTTTGAGGCTTATTCCAATATCAACAGTAGCACCGCCTCCCGCATTGGTTGAGGTTATGAAAGCCATCAATCCAGCTCCCACAAGAGCAAGGAGTGAAATCCATTGTGACGGGTGTCTATTGAGGATGCGGGTGCTACGCATGTGTGGCGGGAGAAACCTCGCCTCTATGAGTGTTAGGTCAGGATTTGTACCACAAGACCCCAACATTGCCTCTTGCTAAGACAATCACTGATGATGTTTTTTCAGCTAAATATTCCCAAACTTCTTTTCTTGAATCCCTTTCATAAATTCCCTTGTTAATCTTGATTTTGACTAACTTTCTTTTCATTAATTGAGCTTTGATTTCATCGACAATATTGTCTGTTATCCCGGTCTTTCCAATCCTCACACTGGGTTGGAAATCTCTGTCCATTGCCTGATTCTTAACACTAGAAGGAACTTCACTCATCTCTATTCCTCCTGTGGGATTTAGGACCGCCCCCATGCCTGCGGATTTGCCCACAGTTCAAACACGTCAAGATTCTTTGACCATCTCTAATTCTTACTCTTGAATTTGTTCCAGGTATCAGTAGTGATGTACATTTTCGACAAATCCAATGTCTTTGAGAAACAGGTAGTGGCAACCGATTTCTCGAAGATGTTTTCACAAGATGTTTGGCTGCATTTTTCCTTACTAACATCGGCATCGAGGCATCCGAAATTACAGAGGAAAGGTGTAATTGCGCAGCAATAGCATTTTCTTTACGCTGTTTTTTAGCGTTAGAACGTGCATTTCTGCGACCCATGGTTTCAACTCACTTTAAAGCGGCAATGATGTCATCAGTAATCTGGTCTATCGCTCTATCTCCATCGATTACATGAAATATTCCTTTCGAATTATACCATTCACCTAGTGGAGATGTTTGGGTATGATATGCTTCTAATCTACTCATTACAGTATCTGCATTGTCATCAGCCCGACGTTTGAATTCTAGGCCACCGCAGGAATCACACTTTCCTTCTTCGGCAGTTGGCTTGAATGAATCATGGTAAACTGCTCCACAATTAGCACATGTGTAGCGGCCACAAATCCTCTCAACTATTCTTTCATCTGGAACTTCTATCGAAATTACATGAGATACTGTAGTAATGTTAGCCAAAGCCTCTGCTTGAGGTATAGTTCTAGTGAACCCATCAAACATGACACCGTTGACTGCGTCATTTTCCTGTATTCTATCTTTAATCAAATCAATTATGACTTGGTCTGGTACAAGTTGACCTGCATCCATGTATTTTTTCGCTTCCATACCGGTTTGGGTTCCTGCTGCAACTGCTGCTCTAAGCATATCTCCTGTGCTCACTTGAGGTAAGCCTGTTGATTCCGTTATTCGTTGTGCTTGGGTACCTTTACCCGCCCCGGGTGGACCGAACAGAACTATGCTCTCCATGTGCTCGGCGTAAACCGTCTTGGCTTTCACTGTTGGCCTTGCTGGGCCAACCACTGATGACCGTAGTATTGCCATTGTTCCATAGTCCAACCGGGTGGTAAACCTGTAGGAGGAAGAGGCGGCCCTGAAGGTACGGTTGGCGCTGCTATTGCGGGCGGTGCTGGCTGAGGAAGAGGGGCAGGAGGTCTACCTTCTGGAATCGCAATAGGCGGTCTTCCTGAAGGAATAGCGCCAGGTGGACTTCCTTGAGGAATCATGCCAGGAGCAGAAGGAGGGGGTAAACTCGGTATTGATTTTGCCAGAGCGTCGGCGATTTCTTCTGCAGATACGCCACCGCTTGCTAGAGATTCTTGTCCAACCACCGAATCCATAACCGCTCGCATCCTCTCACCATCGTCGGGTAATGTGTGAGCATCTGGAGCGACTAACTCTTCACCTGAGAGATCTCTTGGAGCCGACTTCTTGATTCTTCTAGCAATTACCGCAACGCCAAGAATTAGTGCCCCAAGTATGGAATATCCGACCACTGGATCGACTAAACCAAATAATCCTCCCTGTGATTTAGTATTCTTTACACTCGCTTCCAAAATCACTGATGATTCTCCACAGTGTATCACAAGTTCTTCGATACCAGCTTTTGTATCGTCATTTGTTGCTGTAGTGACATCGAGAGTTACTGTTTCTCCAGGTGCCAACCCCGTAACAGAATATGTAGATAATGAAATATCCCAATCTTCGGCGCTAATGTTTGAGGTGACATTTGTACTAAGTGGAGTATTACCAATATTTCTTAATGTCAAAGTCTGTGTAGATTCACCACTCTTGTCAATACCAAGCAATGGCCTCTCTCCAACATCATATTCTATCGAACAGAAGGCACCCTCAAGTACGCTTACTTGGAATGTCTTTGTAACTTGAAGAGATTCGAAACCGTTGTTTATAGTTGCATAAATGCCAATTTCAAATGTTGTCGAAGTTGGCTCATTTACAGGGGATTTAATTCCCACTACCAATTTTTCTGGTTGTCTTGGCATCAAAGTTGTTGGAGGGGAAGCGAATCCAACTTCCCAGCCATCTGGTGGAAGTGAGTTGCTCCAATTGACGCTAACTTGAGAATTCCCAGTGTTTTCTATGTCCAAGGTAGTGTAGTAAAAATCACCACTTGGTACAACGTTTAGGTTGCCATTTTCGGTAGAACCTATCATCAGCCCTATCTCATCTTTTACAACAAGTGTTGTTTCATTAATTATAAAATTTGAAACATCTTGACTAGTCTTGATAACCAAGCGATTTTCATCATTGCGTTCGGCAACAGGTGACACTAAAATTTCAAAGAAAACAACTCCGGATTGTCCTGGTTGAATTGAAATTTCCACTTCTCTATTGTCGGTCTCTGATTCTGTTCTTACCTGAATAGTCCATGAAGTCAACTCAGGATTTACCCGAACCGTCAGGTCAAGTGGAGCATTTCCTGTATTCTCAATGTTCAGTGTGAGATTCAACCTTTCTCCTGTGTCTACATTGACATCCTTTGCATAGGATGCTGGGCCCACATGTTCACCCTCGTCGTCTAGTAACTCAGTGGTAAAGTCCTCCAATGCCTTGACCGTGAGCGTTACAGTTTCTGTGATATTGAGGGTTTCATCGGTTTGACTTGTAACTGAACAAGAAACTGAATCGGTACTGCCAGCAGGTGGCAAACCGTCTGCCACTGGAGGCACGTACAGTCGAACCTGCATTGGCAGGTATTCTAGTATGTCAAGTGGTTCAAACGAGTATGACGAAGAATTTGACTCTCCTAACTCAACTGGCCAGCGATTTTCACTGTAGCAATCCAGATCATAAACCGCTGGTGAATTCCCAGTATTTCTAACTGAAATAGAGAATGCTGTGAAACCTCCTGGAACGGCCTCTAAGCCTGAGGTTCCTGCAGGTGCAACTTGGACATTTTTGACCTCTTCAACTACTAGTTTCAATCGAATAGTGTGTTTTACAGAGGGATTGTTAGAATATTTCGCAGTAACATCCATCACGTATGTTCCTGCCATTGCGAACCTCTGTGTTTGTGATGATAAATCTGCATCTTCATTATTCATTGTTATGTTAAGATAAATTGAATCCCCAGATTGACCCATCGGTGAAAGAGTGAATGGGCCTGAGAGGTCAGATGATTTAGACCATTCATCATCTGTGGGTAACAAAATATCATCTCTCAATTTTGACGGGGATTGTACTTGTGAGAGTTGTAGTTTCACTGATTCTTGACCTGTTCCTTCATGCTTTAGAATAACTGGCCATGTGTAACTTTCCGATGATGCAGGGTCGATGCTTTGATTCACCATGTTTGTATCTTCTAGTCCATTTTCATCCAAAGTTACTAACCTTACACCCAGAGCAGATACCGTGATTGTCATCTCCTCGACATTGTTATCCACTCCATTGACCTCGTCATTTATTTCTTCTACATCAGAATCAACATCAACTGTAAGCCGCATATTGTGGTCACCAGTTGATGTAAAAGTGTGAGGAATGCTCAATGAGTCTAACACTCCAGCATTTAGTGATTGGCGAACTCCGTCGTAGAGGGTTGTTCCTTCTGTCAAATCTTCGAGTGTTACCCTAAACTGTCCAGCGTTTGATGTACCCTGATTTAGCCAAGAAATTCTAAGAATAATCAAATCATTTTCTAAAGGTGATTCTGAAGAGGAAAATATCGAACCATCGAAAGCTACCAAATCCGCTTTATTGTCCAGTGTTGCGTCTGCTGTAACAACCAAAGCATAACTCTGATCAAGCCCACCAGCGTGATTTACTGTCAACTGCCATTTACCTGAAGGAAGACTAGATGATGGGGCAATTTTTATTCTTTCAACATTATTTACTGAATCATGTACTCCGTTCGGAGTGGAGAATCCATTGAATATTACATTGCCTTTGTATATAGTTCCATCAGGGGCTGTAAGTTTCAAATCCAAATCATTTACAAGCCTCGATTCACTTTGGGGAGCGTTTGCACTTCCAGCAACATCAGTCCACGCTAATGTAATGTCAATTCCGGAACTCGGGTCTAAATCGAATTGATAGAGGGTTGAGAAACCTGCAGCCAGTGTTCTTGAATTGTCATGATATGTAGTTAATGAATTCCCATTATACTCTGGCATTACCGAATTAGACACAGAAATCTGACCCCATCCCTCACGTGCGTTGGGAATATCTGGAGTTCCTTGGTCGATTGCACCATTAATTGCTGCTGCTTTCAGCAGGGCTGAGGATGGAGAAGATATACCGACATCCTCTCGAATAAATTCTCTAATCAGAGAAACTGAACCACCTGCGACTGCAGTTGCTTGACTGGAGCCTGAAAGAGACATGTACATGTTGTCTCCGTTGGAATGAGTTCCTGAAGCGCAAGATGTACCAATTGGAATTGTCGCTTCTTCTGCTTTTCCAGAGCATATAGAGACTCCTGGCGCAACTAAGTCTGGTTTGACTCTACCGTCAAGTGCTGGCCCCTGAGAGGAAAAATTGGCCACGGAACCAGCTGGGTTTGTTGTCGATGCACCTATCGATAACACATTCTTAGCAGTAGATGGAGCCATTACTTTGGAGGCATTTTGTTCAGGGTCATCTCCTGCAGAAAATATTGGCAAAAATTCAGGATTATCGTGGACAAACACGTCTACAGACCTTGCGTCTGCAGTATAAGCTCCATAATTTCCGTTTAGCCCCCAAGCATTCACAGCAACTCTAGAACCCTCCTGTTCTGCGTGGTTTAACATATCATAGATTGAACCTATCCTACCAAATATGCCAGTTGGGTCGTGCTCAAGTGCATATGCAACGATGTATGATTCTGGAGCGATACCGGTTGCAGAAGAATCGCCTGTACCGTCACCTGCAATGGTCAAAGCAACATGAGTACCATGCCCGCCATTCGAATCAGCGGGACTTGGGTCTAATCCGTATTGGGTGTAAACACCAGCAATCCTTCCAAATATATCTGGGTGGTCTTGGTCAATACCGGTATCGGTGAAAGCAATTTTTTCCCCAGAGCCATCTAGGCCAAGTGTTGAATTTGCAACTTCAGGAACTCCAACAATTGCACCAGCAACGGCATTAGTCAATCGTAATTCATGGGCGACTTCAGACCAAATTATCCTACCATCCTTAGCGAGTAACCCAAGGTCTGGTAAGCCACGAATTTCACACAAATGTAGCCCACACCACGCCTCATCAGCTCCCATTGATACCAAATCTACTGCTAGGCGCTCGAGTGCCTGAGGTTTCAAATCTGCAGCAGGTATGGATGAAATGAATTTCGTTGACGAGTCAACTGATTCTGACACCCTCCAGCCTGGCATCATTGGACCAGCCCATCTAACTGATTCATCTTCCTGTAGAGCGGATAAATCATCAGGAGATGAAAGCCTAACCAACCAGTTTGATGAACCAAGATTATCCAATATGAACAAATTGTATTCTTCAACTATGTTCAGCAATGCTTCTCCTGTGTGATGTTTTAATTGAATTATTGCCATCCCAGTAACACGATAATCGTTTGAATCATCTAATCTTGATTTTGGAATCTCATCGAGCAGTGGATCAAAAGAAAAGGATTCTAGATTGATTGTAAAATCCAACGATTTGAGCGAGGTCTGGACGGTTTGTGTTGGTTCAAGAGCGTGCCAGTTTAATGCGGCAGATTCTCTTTGATCTTCAGTCTCTAAAATAGGGTTGTCTACTGCCGATGAAATTGGTGCAAGAAGAAACACTGCAAGGATAATTAGTGTCTTTTGGCGCACCAGCATAAATATTCGGACGTCGCATCTATACTTGAATACAAGCCCCTCATGAGCCCTTTAGGGCTCAATCAAAAAGGGCTGCAATAGCAGCGTCTGTTTTGGCAACCGATGCTCGCCAATCTGGTTCAGTACCCATAAGAGCACGAATAGCATCGATATTTTCTGGAATCACATCTGATTCTTGATGAATTGCTTGGAAATAATACAAATTATTACCCACTAACTTCACACCGTCTTCCCAAACGAAAATTTCATGCAAATCTCCCCATGTTCTACCCATATCCCTTGCAAACTCCATTACTTCTGCAGTTGTTGTTATCCCCGTTTCAGCGCCGTTCATAATTACGACTCTTGGGCAGCTTGACCACATTTCTAGAACGCTTTCGGTTGTGAGTCCATGACCTTCAGGTAGAGTGGCAACTATCGAATGCACGTGCATAATCGTCGTTGGAACTGCGACTGCAAGAGAATTAATCTGAATCTCAGGTTTTACTGTCATTACGTCTGGTCCGTGGTGACTGGGTACTTTCAGTACAGGTTTAATTGCGTTTATTGGACCCTTCTTTGAGTCTCCTGGATCTGCTGCTCTTCTTATCATTGTACACTCAACAGATAATTCGCCACAATGCTCGTAAAGTGGAACTAATGTTCTTGAGAGCCCCGTAGTATTACACGAAACAACCCTCGTTCCTTCAACATTCATATTTGCTGAATGGTTTGCACAAGAGGTGTATGACATACCGGTCATTGCGTGCTTTTCACCACCTTGGAAAATCCACTTGACTCCAGCACTCTGGTACTTCGCTTTGTTCTCAGCGCCTAATTTACCCGGAGAACAATCAATCACAATATCAGCAACAGAAAGTAGGTCGCTTAAACCCCCGTGGCACTCATAACCGGCTGTCGCAAATGCGGCAATTTTTTCTTCATCATCAAATGTACAGTAAAGTGGATAGCCCTTTCTAACTGCGAGGTCGCAGCCAAATGCGGGGCGTGTCTTTGTTACACCGATTATTTCCATGTCATCTTGGCATGCAACTGCATCAGCTACTCTCTTTCCAATTGTACCGTATCCATTGATTGCGACCTTGATTGACATGTGTCTCCCGGTGGGGGTGGCCTCGCGGAACTCTCATGAACCTTGCTTCGCGTTATTTTTGCTGCCTATAGGCAAACTGTTGATGAGAGAGAACATAATCGGAGGGTTGATGGCAACTGTTGAAGAGGTCGTTGCGAGTTCAATGAGTATTAACTCAAGATTACCTGCCCAATTAGAAAAAGCCTTGGAGAGAAATATCGTACTGAGGATTGGTTGGACAACAAACGGAGATCCTGTGCCAAAAGATGGTGAACTAGGATTATGCCCTAATTTGCCAAGTGGATCTAAGGTTAGAAGCCTGGGTTATCTAGGCCCGTTTACCGCAGCCTTTGGCCAAGGTGGGACATTTACACATCAAGGTGATGTCGGTTCTTTTTTAGGTGCTGGTAACAACGGTAACAAAATCACATGTGAAAGATCTGCCGGCAACTGTGCAGGTTTTGGTCAAAAGAGTGGTCGAATTACAATTTTAGACGGGAGTGGTGATGATGCCGGAGCTAGAATGAGTGGCGGCTTGTTAATAATTAGAGGAGATTCTGGAATTCGAACAGGAGGCGGAATGAGTGGTGGCGACATTGTCATTCACGGAGACGTTGGTGGCGATCCGGGCGCAGGAATGACTGGTGGCAGAATCATCATCAACGGCAGGTGCCCAGCCCCACCTCCGGGAGTCACACTTAGAACCTTAGAGAAATCTGAATTAAAAGAAATAAACAATTTACTTGCAGATGAAGAATTTCATATTCCTGCCGATGCTGTATGTCTCGTCCCCGATGGAACGTACACTGAGGGGATAATGGCAGATTGTCGAGAAGACCTAAGTGGCATATCCTTGCTTCCGATGACCGCCAATCACAACCCTACATATTCCACTTGTGATACTGTGGTTTTAATCGGCGAAGAGGATTCTCTTGCGCTTCCAATACCCTTGCTTCCATACGTTCCAAATGGTGTGCAAGATGACCTGTTTCATCCTTGCTTAGTGAGAAATAATCCAAGAGATTGTGATATCGTAATCATTGATTCAGATAATATTGCTAATGCGGTAGAGTTAGTACAATCTGCTGCAGGGTTTGCAATCGATATGGATTCGATTCCTCGACTTGATGGGGCTGCAATAGACGGATTGCTCGTGGCCCTGAAATGCACAGCAGGGCCAAAATCGAAGGCTATGCTGATCAGGGGAGTTAGTCAAACATCATCCCTACACTCCGAAGCCCAACACCATGGAATAGACTGTGCGGTAAGTGTACTCAATGATGGAAGTGGAATTAGTGCAGCTGCATCTCTACCTATGGTTGGGAGGTCTGCATCTACAAGCTTGAAGGATAATTGTATTCCTTCGTTGTGGTTGCCATGGTCTGCGACTAGTGAAGATCTAGCAATTCTATGCGCCTCTAATATTGGATTCACGATTTGTCCAGCCCCAGATGAAAACATAGCAGGATGGATTGCACAGGTTACATCAGGTCTATCTGCTCATCTCAATCGCTTGGGTCTTGCTTCGATAGATTCTCTGACGAGAGGAAATTTGAGGGCTTGTGACCAAGATACAGCAGCAGTTAGTGGATTGAGGCTAGCGGGATACGACAGACCTATGCCTCATTGGTTCGCAAGGTGATTGAATGCCTACAATCAGTGTTGACCAAACCTTATTGAAAAAATTAGTAGAGGGAAAAGGTAGGAAGCACAATATCGAAGATTTGGCATTTAGACTACCACTGATGGGAACAGATATTGACACCTGTAATGAAGAAGTACTCGACATTGAAATTTTCCCTGATAGACCTGATTTGCTCTCACCAGAGACGCTTTTTCACGGCATGATGCCTTTCCTACATGATTCGCCACCGAATCCAAGATTGTTAGTTCATCCCGGAACTATTTCGATGAAAGTATCACCAGATTTAGCTAATATTCGACCTGTAATTCTAGGTGCTGTTGTAAGAGGGGTTAATGTTGACGAAGATGTAATTAAGCGTTTAATGGATCATCAAGAAAAGTTACACTTCGCCCTTGGGAGAGGTAGAAAAAGGGCCTCTATTGGAGTACATGATTTAGCGACAATATCTCCACCGTTTAGAGTTGAAGCCGTCAGTCGTTCTCATTCATTTATACCTCTAGCCATGGAATCTGAAATGACTATTGATGAAATTCTACATGAACACCCAAAAGGTGTTGATTATGCACATCTATTACAGGGAATGGAAAAAGTGCCAATAATTCTTGATTCAAATGATGCTGTACTATCTTTCCCACCGATAATCAATGGAGACCATACCACTGTTACGACCAAAACTCGTGATTTGTTCATCGATGTTACTGGTCTTGATATCCGGGCTTGTGAGTCTGCATTGATGCTTGTCTGTTTGCAACTATCGATATTAGGCGGTAAAATCGAATCGGTTCGCGTGACTACTTGCGAGGGTAAAGAATGGAGTCTAGAAGGGGCCCCAATAGAGCATAAAGTTGAACGTTCTTTGGTTGAGGGAATATTAGGAAATACATTCACAGATGATGAAATCGACTTGGCAATCAGGAGAATGGGTGGAACCTACAATGGTGATTCATCAGGAATCTTGTCGATATCAATGCCAAGGTGGAGATTCGACATATTACACCCCATCGACCTTGTTGAAGAAGTTGCTATTGGACATGGATATGACGATTTGGCCAATGACGTACCGAAGGCACCTCTCACTGCAATTCCAAGAAAAGACGGACAACTTAGACGCAGAATAAGGGAAGCTTTGCAAGGGCTTGGGTTAGTTCAGATACAATCTCTGACATTATCGAATGATGATGACCAATTCACCTCAATTAGATGGAGTCCCGACGGTGAAGTAACAAGAATGACCAATCCAATCACAATTGAACATACGATTCTTCGCCAAAACATTCTTCCAGGACTTTTACGACTTCTTGCTGCGAATCGGCATCATGACTTGCCGCAAGGTGTTTACGAACTGGGAAGTGTTGTTATCGACCACAAAAACCGTGATAGATTTGCATTCTTGGTCGCTGAAAACTCAGGAGGTTTTGCAACATTGCGAGGACGTATTCAAGCATTGATGCGAGATCTTGGATGCAGCAATTGGTCGTTAGATTCCACAAATAATGGCCCATGGTTAACAGGCAGAGCGGCTAAAATTGTCGTGGAGGGCACTGTAGTTGGCGAGTGTGGGGAGATAGACCCACACGTTTCTGAAACATTCGAATTAAATGTACCAATGAGCGGTGCGCAATTTGACGTAAATGCACTCGCATCCGTTATTGCAGATCCAGTTCACTGACCAATCTCAAACCTGTGGTTCTTTATTTCGACTTCAACGGTTTCGTATTCTACGTGAACAGAGACCAAGCATACTCCATCGCAAAGGTTGATTTCGTTTTCAACCAGAAAAATTGTTTCATTGTGATTCCAATAGTCACCGTCATCATCTTCTGTGATGATTTTACAGGGCGACGGCACTACGAGATTGGGGTCATCTAATGCTGGAAAATCCGAATCCCCTACAGGGGCAATTTGCATAGTCGGAAATCTGCTTTCATCATCAGAATTGTAGTAGGTTAGAAATTTCACTTTGAAAGAAAAACTATCTTTTTGGAATACATAAACACCGTCATTTGGGTTGACTCTGTGAACAGCAAAGTCGTATTCATACCACTGTAAACGTTCATCGGTATCATTGGAGAGGGAATCAGGAATTTCGGTTACCTCAGATAGGCTAGCACCATCAATGAACTTCCAAGTTACCCCTTCCGCCATGTATATGTCCGTGGTTGAAAATTTCAACCAAAAGGTGGTTTCATTCGATTCGTTTTGTGCTGGCAAATCAAAATACGTGTAATCCTCTGAATTTGTCGCATCTATTTCAGTTGTGAATGTAAATCCGTCTGCGCTGAGTTTTGGTAGTACTTTACTGTCAACAATATCACTATTTGACTGAGAACCGAAGGAACAACCGTGGCGGACACCTTCAATTTCAAGACTAATGTCTAGAGAAGCCCAAGGTAGATCTTCACCGTCCTCTTCAAAACTCAAAGTTGCAATTTGGTTGTTTTCACTAGAGTCAGAAGTACTGTCTAGGTAATTCACTTCAATAACGTTAGAAGTGCCCAAATCGGATTCATAAGTTTTGACCATATAGGTCCAGACAGCCGCTGCAACCACAACGAAAATCACGGTTGCAGCGGCTAATCTTTTCCAATTCATCCTGAATCACAGCTCGTCTTCTTGACGCATTCTTGCAAAGAGGACAGCGCCCAGTGTTGCAATTATGGCGGTCAAACCTAAGAAACCAGGTGTATTATTGTCTTTCTTATCTTCCTTCTCGTCATCGACTAGGGTAGGTTCAACTCCTCCGTCACCAACAACAATCTTACCGAACATTTCCATGGAGATGTGTGGTTCACAAGCATAGTAGAACGTGGTATCCTCAGTAAATGTGTGATGGAAATCGACGGTGTTTGCTGCAGCGCCGGAATATACGCCGTTTTCAACATAGGTTGTCGATTTCATTCCATCAACTTCCTTGACGTTGTGTGCCATACTTTCTTCTGTCCACTGCCAGCAGACTGTGTCTCCTACGGCAATCTTCTCCGATGCTGGTGTAAATCCGTATCCATCTGATGTGATCCCTATCACTAAGTCACAAACAACTTCTGGAACTTCTTCGGTTTCGTTTTCTTCAACAACATCTGCAGGTGGCATGATTACCTTGTCGATTACGTGGATTACACCGTTGGACGCTGGAACGTCTGCTAGAGTCACAGTTGCTGCTTCAGTTCCTAGCGTAACTACGCCTTCAGCGACGGTGATTGTTAATTCATCACCGTTTGCCGCAGTGACAGTGTTTGCTCCATCAGCGAGGTCACCAGACCCAATTGTGCCTGGTACTACGTGATATAGCAGAATGTCTGAAAGTGCTGCAATTTCCTCATCTGTTGTGAATGCGGTCAAATCAATTCCGGCTGCGGCAAAGGCTTCATCGGTAGGCGCAAACACTGTGTAGTTGTCTGTGCCAGAAAGAGTGTCAACCAATCCTGCGATACCGAGAGCACCAACAAGTGAGTTGTGAATTGTGGTTGCAGCTGCAGTCATTGCGATAGGTACCGCTGCGGTCCACATGTATGCACCACATACCTTCTCGCTGACATCATCGATTTGGTGGGTTACTGTGTTGTAACATCCAGTGTAATTCTGACCATTCATTTCTGTGTTGTTTAGATACATGTATCCTTCACATGTTGCTTGGTCTGCACCTGGAACAATCGTGTGGGTCTCCATGTTGTAACAAATCTCTCCTTCAGCAGGTTCCGGTGGCATTAGCACCTTGTCAATTACATGTATTACGCCGTTGCTTGCAACCACGTCTGCTGCTGTGACAGCCGCATCGTTTACAATCACACCACCGGGTGTAACGCCAATCCTAACTTGTTCTTGGTTAAGCATGGTTACGAATTGGCCATCGCTTAGGTCAGTTGAAAGGACTGATCCCATAGTTACGTGGTATGCTAAAACGTTAGCCAATGCTGCTGCTCCTTCTTCTCCTTCGAAGTCTGAGAGGTTAATTCCTGCATCGGTAAATGCCTCATCTGTTGGTGCGAACACGGTGTAAGGCCCGTCACCTGATAGTGTATACAGAAGACCAGCTTGTATGATTGCGTCGACAAGAACGTTGTGTACTCCAGTGCTGGAAGCGATTGTTGGAATGTCTTCGATAACATCTTGTGGTGGCATCAATACCTTGTCGATAACGTGGATAACACCATTGCTTGACTTTACGTCAGCAGTGGTTACTATTGCGTCGTTGATGAAAACAGTGCTGTTAGAGACTGTAAATGTTGCATTCTGACCGTTGAACATCTCGACAGTCAGGCCATCGCTTACTCCGGAGGATTCTACAGCACCAACCAAAACGTGGTAGGTTAGAATGTCCACTAGGGTTGCGTTTGATTCATCATCATTAAATTCGGCTAAGTCTATACCAGCCTCAGCAAATGCTGCATCTGTTGGCGCAAACACGGTAAACGGTCCGTCTCCGGCCAGCGTCTCTACAAGACCTGCATGTGCTAATGCAGCGACAAGCGAATCGTGTTGGCCTGTTTCTGCTGCGTTGGTTGGTATGTCTTTTGTTTCGTCTGCGGTTACTGTAACTGGTATTGCAGCTAGTAGCAGCAAGGCTATCAAGGCGGTTGCGAGTTTTCTCTGCATCGGGCCCGAACGATTTGAATGAGTATATACCATTTTGTTTCAAAACACAAATTTGAAGCAATACATAGACCACTAATCCGGTCTGTTATTATGGAAGATGTCCTAGAGTGGTCATGCGCCGAGTCCTAGTCATCATCCTCGTTGCGCTAATGATGCCATCATTTGGAGTAACTGCAAACGAAGACCCATTCAATTTCTTTGTTGAGGATGAGGTTGTCATCCACCCAGGAGAAACCGTTCCGTTCAGAATTGCCTGGCAAAATATCGTCGGATTCGAAAGGCACTTCTCTGTTGCAGTAAACCATTCTGATGCCAATGTTACCATAGAGGACTTGCCAACTGATTGGACCAGAGTAGCATCTGGTCGTTTGGGAGAATTAAGTATCAATTTGACTGTGGCCCCTAATTCTAATTTTGAAACTATAAAATTCAGCCTTCTTTTCACATGTCAAGAAATTTCAAACTGGACGTACATTCACGAGGTCGATGTTTTGGTTTCAAGATGGTCCGACATAAAGTTCGGGGTTAACGATGGCTCAGAATTTTATGTCCTTCAAGATGTTCGTACCACTTTCGCAGTTAATGTTAGCAATTCCGCACCATACGATGACATTGTAACGTTGCGATTTGATACTACAACAACATGGGGATATGGGTTTGATGAGGATGCTAACAACGATAACGAGTTACATATAGATTTAGAATCGGGTGATTTCAAATTTATTGATTTCTGGATTCAAACCCCTCCGATTACCAATGGTGGGCCGCTTGCCGGCACTGGACCAGAGTTTACGCTGGAGGCTAAATCCAATTTGGACAGACGAATTTCTTATTGGAATTTTAGTCTTGAAATGCAAACGTTCCACAACATGACAATTGATAGGGTGGCAGAAAACCTTAGCATTGAACCAGGAGATAATAAGAGATTAGAAGTGTTGGTTCGAAATAATGGTAACGTTGATACATACTTGGATTCAAAACTCAAATTTGGAAATATCGAAGCAGACCGTTTAGAAGTTGACAACTGGACTATAGCAATCTTCAATGCTTTTGAATTCCAACCCCTTCAACCAAATGAATCACGTTTGATTGAAATCGGATTCGAGGCACCCAACACCAACCTTGGTAATATCGATGTTGACTTAATCATCATGCCACAATCTTTCCCGCAACGGGCTAGTAGCGTTAGTATATCTTCCGAAATAGACTGGAATAGAAATGCGTCAATCAAAGCAATTGGAAATAATTGCCTATCTGTCGAATGGAATCAAACCTGTCAGCAAGTGCTAAGCATAGAAAATACTGGAAATTATTTTGAACAATTTACATTAGAATTAGAAAATGAATCCGGCATGGACTTCACCTTAGATTCTACAATCTTTGGTCTGTCAAAGGGAGAAATTACAGACCACATCTCACTAAACTTTTCTACATTGAAAAATGCTGACGCTTTACTTCCTGCTTATGCTAAAGTCAATCTTTTATCTGTAGATGGTATCATTTTTGATTCAATTGAATTTTCATCTATCACCTCACCAAGAGTAAATTGGGTTTGGGAGGATTCTGCAAGTTCAGTCAATAATGGTAAACTAGAGGTGGTGATCACAATGCGCAATGATGGAAATACTGCAGACGGACTTATTGTTAGAATGAGTACCTCTTATTTCACTGACATGAGTTTCATCCCTCCAGACAATGCAGTAATTGAAGAGGGTTCAACCAACATACGATCCTTCGAAGTTGCCGACATCGCTAAAGGTGCCAACTTTACATTTAGAGCGTGGGCGAAAATTCCAGATAATCAAAATTCAGGAGATGAGTTCTACCTCAACATAACTGCGCATAGCAGATTAGCAGAAGAAAATCCATTCGATTTCTCAGCAAATACGAGTTTTGAGGCCGCTGTTTCTCAAAACGAAGACGGTGACGGTTTTGTAAATTCATTGAGCGATTTTGCTTCAACCGGACTTGCTGTAGTGTGGGCGTGGAAGTGGATTATTATTGCAACACTCCTCAGCGGTTTGATGATAAATAAATCACTCAGGGACCGTAAAGCAAGATTGGCCGATGCTGCCTTGATGTCTCAACAAACTAGTAACCAAGAAGTTCCTCAGGATTGGATGGCAGAGTTTGCGAACAAAAAACAAGCAACACCAGAAATAGCGCAATCGCCGCAGATTCCTTCTGAAGTATTTGCAGGAATGTTCCAAGCAGTAAGTGGCGGGAGAAAACCAAGTTCAGAACCTGTTGATTCGAGGTTGGTTGGAGCTGCGAGTAACGTATTAGACCATCACGATAATGCTGCGACAAAATCAAAACTTGATGGCTTGTTGTCAGATATTGAAACTGGTGATGTCAGTACACCACACAGTGCAAATGTGGCACTTCCAGATGATATTGTTCCAGTTACAGAAAGAACAGTTCCTATCAAACGAGGGGAAAACATACCTCCTCCAATGTTGGATTTAGATGACCTAGACCTTTGAGTGGTAACATGAAAATCGGCGTTGATGAAGCAGGAAGAGGTTCGGTAATAGGGCCGCTTGTTGTGTGCTCATTTGCGTCTGTCTCAAACAGTGATTTGCTACAATTGGGAGTTAAAGATTCAAAAGATTTGAGCAAGAAACGCCGAACAGAATTATTTGATGTATTGAGTGAAATGCCGCACAATGTCATTATTTGCTCCCCTGAAAGAATCGATAATTCAAACAATCTAAACCAGCTAGAGGTCGAACTTTTTGCTGAGGCACTGAGTGTGATGCCCAATGGAGAAATTATGCTTGATGCTTGCGATGTAGATGCAGAAAGATTTGCAAAAAATGTTTCTATTCTATCGAATTTAGATTGCAAAGCTGAACATAAGGCCGACGAAAATCATCCAGAAGTTGGTGCTGCAAGCATTATTGCTAAGGTGACCAGGGACAGGTGCATAGAGGAATTGAGCGAGAAATTGGGCATTGACTTAGGAAGTGGTTATCCCTCTGACCCAAAAACAAAAGATGCTGTAAAGAAGTTGGTTGAGGGTAAATATCCTCATGAATGCTTGCGATGGTCTTGGAAAACTGTAAGTGATGCTAGAGGAAGTCCTCCTCCACCACGCCCAAATGGTCCACAACAAACCTTGTTTTGAAGAACTAAAGGCCCCACGCATGTGTATGGTGTGGCAACCGGACGAATCCACGTTGGACTTAATTCGTCACCTTGCTCTGCAAAACAGCTACCAGTATGATGGCAAAGGCCAGGCAGGTTCGGTAATAAGCAGAATTATGGGGAGTAGGGCAGATTTACGCCAACATGGCAAAGTTATTGCTCCATTGGTTGCAAAAGAGGTTTCAAAAGCAAATTCAATGGCAGAATCAAGTGGATTAGAGTCGATTCGCGATATTCTGGAAAATGAAGCTCCCGAACTTCTGGAAAAGAGAGTTCAAACTAGACGGGAGGGTTTGCCAGAGTTACCAAATCTCAACGGCAGAAAACCTGTACTCAGATTTGCTCCTAATCCAAATGGACCCCTCTCTTTTGGTCATTCAAGAGGACTAGTGATCAACGGCCAATACGCAAAAGAACACGATGGTGAATTAATTCTTAGATTTGATGATACCGATACAACCGTCAAACCACCAATGTTGGAAGCGTATGATTCAATTCCAAGCCAGCAAGAATGGCTGTGTGGATTTGCTGCACACAGAGTAGTTGTTGCTAGCGAGAGAATGCAACATTACCATGATTACGCCTTGAAAATGATTGAAGGAGAATTTGGTTACGTATGTACCTGTTCTGCAGATGATTTTAGAGAATTCAGAGTTTCAAAAACCGAGTGCCCATGTCGCAACAACTCATTAGAAACCAACATTCAAAACTGGGAAAAAATGAATCATAGTGAGGGATACAAACCGGGAGATGCTGTGCTTAGGGTTAAGACAGATATGACCTTGAAAAATCCCGCTCTACGAGACTGGCCAGCGGCAAGAATTCAGACAAACCCACACCCTAGGGTTGGTAACAAATGGAGAGTCTGGCCATTATTAGATTTTCAATCAGCAATTGAAGACCACCTTCAAGGAGTAACCCACATTATTCGCGGCAAGGATCTTATGGATTCAACAAGAAAGCAAACACTGCTCTACGAACATTTTGGCTGGAATTATCCAGAAACAATCTATTGGGGCCGAGTTAAGGTTCACGAATTTGGGGCTTTTTCAACCTCACAAATGAAAAAGGATATCGCACAAGGAGTCTATGATGGATGGGATGACCCTCGTCTTCCAACATTATCTGCACTGTCACGACGAGGAATAAAACCCGAATCGCTTAGGGCATTTTGGATTGAGTTAGGCTTGACTCAAAAAGACATCTCGGTTCCCTTATCAACTCTTTACTCTCACAATACAAAGGTAATCGATGTTAATGCTCCACGTCTTGCATTTGTACGAGATGCATACCCAATCAAATTGGTTGGTGAATTCCCGAAGACAGGACAAATATCTTCTCATTCTGACACAGAAATGCCCCCGAGAAAATTCTCCATCGATGAAGGTGTTTGGATTGAACAGACAGATTCAGGAAAACCAATTCGGCTGAAAGACTTGTGTGATATCGATGAACTAGGCAATGTCCAAAGCATTGACAGAAGCGACAAAAGAAGCGTTGTTCACTGGGTTGCTGGTGGCTCTCCATCTAAACTCACTATTGCAAATGGACAGGATATCGAAATCTTTGAAGGAATTTTGGAAGACAATAACTATCCAACCGGGACCATAGTGCAATTAGAAAGAATTGGTTATGCTATAATCGAAAAAGATGGGTTACTTATGGTCCACGATTGACCATGACAGGCTCTCCATCATCGGTCATTATGACAAATTTGGGCCTCCAAACTAGATTTTTTTCTGGTTTTGGGTCGACTAAGATATCTAATTCGCAAATTTCACCGCAATTTCCCTCTCTAACTAGGTGATCAACCGTTAAAACTCCAAGGATTTGCTCTTTGCCCCAAACAACCAAAATTTCAACGTTTTGGAGGCGATTTTTTGCTTCTTCGGGTGAGTCCTCTGCACCGATAGTTGAGAATTCCATGCTATTGGAATTGATATTAGGTTCATCAATTATGCGATAGGTGGGTTCAAGATGGTTGACCCTCAGGCCCCCACATGGCAATCGAGCGTTTACTGACAGGGAATATCGGCTCACAGGTCAAAGAACTGATGGCTACAGAAGACATTGTAATCGAAGCTGTTCGAGATTTAGTCAAGGATGAAATCAAGACTTACATAAGACAGAAAGTTGATGCTGATGAGGAATTGAAAGGTGAACTCAAAGAGGCCATATCTTACTACTTCAACGCAAAAGCGCGTTCTGTTTATGCCGAACTCAAAGCCAGTAGGGCTGCAGCAAGACTAGGTTTGCGAATTCTTCCTGAAGATCTTCAGGGAGAAGTTGGTGAGGCATTGGTAGGATTATTTGAGAAAGAACTCGGTAACTTACTCGAAAAGGCACTTTGAGCCCCTTTGGGGCTCATTAGCCCACAGTCTTGAATAGGGTAACGCCTGCAGGGGATTGCGTTAGGTGTTTGAAGTGCGTTCCGCAAAGTCATTACTGTTGTGTGTGATTTTGCTGTTCTCCAGCATACCTTTCTCAACAGTTGGAGCTGAAAGCGTAGAAATTTGCTGTGACTCCAGCCAGGTTGATTTGTATTTGATTGGCCCTGCAGCATCTGGCGAGATGTCTCCCTTTGAAGCATCATTATCAGAGGAATCGGAAGAATACACAATTTCAGATGCTATTGCACAACAACAAGAGATTGCTAGTTGGGAAATAAGTCCAGCATGGACTGGAACATATCCGACATCCACATGGGAATTCTCTATTGACTACAGCGTTGAAAACGCCGGAGGAGTTCAGATTAACGCCTCAGTCGAAGTCTTAATCGGAGGTGAAAGTTATGTTGGATCTACAGACCAATCAAATTCATTCTTACCTTCAGGTGAAGGAACTCTGAGGATAAATGTCAATGTTGAAACAGGTTCTATTTCATCTTCAAGCCGAATTTCTGTCACACTATCTGCACAAACAGTGGTATTCAGTGTTCCTGGCACCGATGCGGGATTAACTTTCATCTGGGGCGGAGTAGGTGATGAATCATCGGTTAATGCAGATATTCCTGTTGTGGATTTAGTTCTCGAGGAACCTGTAACCGAGGGAATGGACGTTTATCTATCCATGATTGTGGCATCGCCATTTGGACAGATGACTGCAGCACACGCAACTAGTCTCGGAATTAGCGTGAATAATGGCGCTGTTTCAGGAGACCCAATCGTTACAAGCAGCGGGGATTATGTTCGCTTAACCTGGACTTGGACCTCAACTTCTTCAGGTGAACAGGAAATTACTGTAACCGGTAGCATTCAGATTCAATCCGGAACACCAACCCTGTCAGGTTCTACCACCTTTACAATTGAAACGGCCGATAATGGAGATGGTGGCGGAAGTGGGTTCTACCCTACAGAAGAGCCACTCCGCTCTGATGGAGCAGGTTCGAAATTAATCGCCAGTATGGATATGAACCTAGATACAACCGACGGGTTCTTGACCCTCGAAAGAAAAATCAGACTGAATATCGATGGCGAAATGGCCTATTGGATGAGATGGGGTATGGACAACATAGGAAGCGACGATGCATCTCTGTCTCAACCGTTGCGCATTTTCAAATCTGGTACCGTCAGCGACGACGACCGCAGAAATAGGATGATCGATGATGTGGAAAGAAATGAATTCGAAAGTCAAATGGTTAACCTCGCTGTAACCTACATGAATGACGGGATGGCTATCGAATTAGAGGAGTTGATTGGAAATGATGTACAAGATTTGGAAAGAATCTCGTTTTCTGTCGATCTACAAGGCAAGAAAAATGTGATTCCGCATCCTTTGTCTCTGACAATAACAACACTTGAGATTTTAGAAGAAAACAAAGAGACTGTTCTCTTACGTAACTTCATAATTGTTCAACCAACACCAATCTGGTCTAGTATGGACATGAGTATCAGCATCGATACTGGACTTATGTCGAGCCTGACCGGTGCTAACATCAAGGGAGAAGATTCAATCGACGTTACTCATCGCAGAACCCCAATTGGTGAAACAATAGAAATAAGCGTTAACGACCTAAAACCAAGTGCTACATTTTCATTTAATGCATATCCTACTAGCAACTATCTAAACGCTCCACTGAGCCTGTACATAATCACTCTTGGAATTATAATTGGCGGATTGCTACTCTCATTGAATATCACCAAGAATAAGAGACGAGGAGCCTTGTACATAGAACTGATTTTGATTCCAGTAGTATTGCTCGGCCTGTATCTTGGATACAACCCGTTTACAGTGGGAACAATAGCAGGAATTACAGTTACAATGTGGTTCATAACAGCAATAGCAAGTCCGAAGAAGAAAGGAATTGCTGTAGAAACTCAAACTCAAATTTATCCAACGATAGAGTGCCCAGCGTGTGGAACTCCAAACTCAATCACAACTGAAGAGCGACCATTCAGGCTACCTTGTCAAGGATGTGGAAGGGTATTGAAAATCGTCGAATAATCACAAGTGGCCTTTCACAATCAAACTGTCTAAGATAGTGCTGGCATGTACTTTGGCCTCGGTTTCTTCATCCGGCCAATCGCTTTCAGCCGCGTAAATTTGACTCGCTATGTCAATATCATTACCAGAAATCATCGCTCTGTGCCAAATCAGTTCCTCTAGCCTCATCGTGGAAATTCCATCGATTCTTAATGTCGGTAAAACTAATTCACTGATGGCCGAACTTCTTTGTTCTAAATCCATCTCAGGCCAACCTTTCCTTAATCGATTAAGCATCATTTTAGACAACCCAGGTACCATCTCAACCACGGGATTAGGTACTTCTGGCAGTGGCCTAATTTCGATTGAACCCTCTGCATGTAGGTGGTCTCGAATTATCGAAAGTACGGGATCATAATTTGCATCAGCCCCCGACCTGAGCCAACTACCAGCCAATGACATTGAGCGTTGCTTCCTCACTCTTGCACCATTTGGAGCAATAATTTCAGCAATAACAGCACTCAAACTAACACATTCAACTGCACCATTGTGCACTTTGGTTGATTTTTCAAAACTAACAGTAACTGAAACTGGTAGGATTTGAACATAGTTTTCAGTAATTTTAATTGAATTTTGAGTCTCTGAAAAAGGTGAGATGTGAATAATTAAACCATCCAAATCTGGAATTTCGTCTTTCTGGTCACGACTGACGTGTCTCCTAGGAGGTAATATTCGTCTGGTGTAATTTTGTGAATTATCCAACAAGGCCGATTCAATCTGAGCTAACGCCAAGACACCTTCGATATCTGCGGGCGCTATCAAATGGATAACTTTAGAGGATTTGATTTTAGATGCGACTTCTTCAAGTTGGTCTTTGAGTAACTCAAATACCGAACAATGAAGCAGGTTTTTCATCGACTCACCCATCTGTTTCAAACAGTGGATAGTTATCAAAGTGAGTATGAATCACTCAACCATCAGACGGAGCTGATCTCTCTTGTACTTCCAATCAGAAGAGATTCTTCCTTCCCCGATGTAGTACTTTGCAAGGCGGCGAATCTTTGCTTCTGTTAATTCAAGCGCACGCTTGTTGTGAATGTCCTTGTGGTTGCCAGACCCGATGTGATCGATTATGCCAACAGCCTTGCGCATGAGATTCATCATGTCTTCAGGGTATGAACCGCCGATTTCGTTTTCAGCCAGAACTGCTGAAATTCTCTTACCGAGAACCTTCCTTGCATCAGGAACAGCATGCTGGTCACGCAAGATTGTGCCGATAGTTGCAGAGGAGTGACCTGCTTTACCCAACTCAACAATCAACTCAGTTACAGCCTTAGCATCTGTGTTAGACCATTCTGGTAGTGATTCATTGTGTGGCTTTGTGGAACCGGATTTACCTTTCCTCTTAGCGTACATAC
>WTIA01000149.1 GCA_011522915.1 Methanobacteriota archaeon | reverse complement strand
GCGTTATGCTTTCAAGCCTAGTCATGTATAGGCCAAATAAGGCGAGAGAGATGGGGGCAAGGCTGGTTGTTTTGATAACCTTACTTGCAACTATTGTTGCACCAGGTGTTATCGCCGTCCCATCAGGCCTAACCTATCTTGATTCAACATGGTCATCTATTGAAGGAGAAGGTGGTGAATTAATCGCCCTTAACCCCAATAAAACGATTCTCGCATCCTATCACGGGAAAGAAATCCTATTTTTCAATACAACAACATTAGAAAGAATTGCAGAATTCTCATTTGACGAGGATGTGTCTGCAATGGAGTTTAACCCAAACGGTTCATTGCTTGCAATCAATAAGCGCTCAACTGTGCAATTAAAAGAATCAATTCGATTGATAGACGTAAACAATCTAGTTGTTTTAGACCATAATGTCCAAGCAGATGATAGTTTCAGAAATCTTGCCTGGAGCATAGATGGTAAAATTCTAGCAGCTCAAGGTTATGATGGCGATGTAGAACAATATAGGATACCGTCATTGACTTTGAAAAACACGTTACATGAAGTCCATGTGGTTGATATTACCTGTATCGACTATCGATCAGATGGACAATATATTTTGACTGGAGACGAATCCGGAAGGTGGGCAGTTTGGGACCTACAAGGTCAAAGACAAGGAGTTTATCGGGAATACGGTCAAGGTTTACTGGACTGTCAGTTTACTCCTGACGGGGCCGACTTGGTATTTTTAGGGGAAAATGGAAATCTATCATCTAGAGAGTTTGGACAATCGACAAAGCAAACCATGGAAATAGATGGAGCGAAGGAAATATTCTTTTCAAACAATGGAAACAGGATGCATGTTTCAGTCGAACATACTGATTTCAAAGGTCTAAATACATACGATTACGAAAATTTCAATAAAATTCAGAACACGACTTTCTTCCATAGAGTTGAAGATTTGGCTATCGTGGAAGATGAATACAGTCGTTTGCAATCCTTGTACGTAGCAGCGGGAACTGGTGAAATAGCTGTTTACATGAGAGAACTAATTCCAGAAGGATACAATTTGCCGGGGGCAGACTTAGACGGTGATTTGGTACCCGATGACTTAGACCCGGATGATGATGGCGATGGTTTAATTGATGACTGGGATGATGATTTTGGTTGTGATGCTCCAGAAGGAACACCTTGCTCAAGATATCCCGACCTTGATAAAATTAGAAATATTGAGATTTCCGTTGGGACAAATTTTGTTGTCCGGGATCAAATAACACTCCCTCCAGAAGATTCGAGCAACATCAGAAATCTCTCTCGCAATTCTATCGCAAAGGACCAAGTTATTAGCGCAACTGAAACACAACTTTTCGCAGATTCTATCTGTCAAAATATGGATCATGATGACATGATTGAGAAACTTAAGGAAACTATAATTTTGTCAAGTGGTGAATTAGGAGATGCGACAGTACAATGCAAAGTCGTTAGCGGAATGGAACTGATTAGGGATGGTGATTCAACAACACAAATTACTATTGCAATAACCACGGCATTTGAGTATGATACTCGTGTTACACTTCCTCTTGACATCAGACTAAGTGAACAAACACTACCTTCTGACGGATCTATCGCTTGGCTGGCCCCCGCACATCCAATATCACTGACATTTAGAGGGGAGGGTGTTGAAACAAAACAAATACCACTTTGGTGGAACGATGGCATAACCGATGCATCGATTACAATAGATCAGGTTTCTGTGAAAAACCCCACGGCTGTAGATACTGCAATTGATTTGGCATTACATCCGATTTCATTCTTGATATATTTGGGCATCTTGGTTGGAATTGTAACTTTGATAATTCGGCAGCGAAATCAAATCGACTTTAGTTTAGACGAAGAAGAGGAAATTGAAGATGATATCACCGCTGATGATTTGGATGAGGATTTTGAATTTGAAGATAGTAATGACGAAGATGTTGAACCGATTTCTGTGAATGAAGATGATGATAACTTCAGTAAAGAATCAATTAGGCCCGAATTAGCAAGTAAGATGCCTCCGAGGAAAGTGCAATCCACTCGCAAGAGGGTAGTCAAGGAAACGTCCCAGGACCCTGTTGTAAGGAAGAGGAGGGTTTCAAGTACCAAATTAAACAAGGATGGACCTATAACCACAACAAAGCGCAAAAGACTAGTATCAACTAATGATACCGAAGAAAATATCGCGTCAATAGAGGCTCAAACAACAACTACAGTTAAGAGAAAGAAAGTAAAAAATCAGCAAGAAGTCGGGAAAAAGAAAATCAAAAAAAGAAAATCAGTGAAAAAAGTTGATGTCAAACCAGAAGAGCCTCTAATCGATGAAAACGATTTACAGCAGAAACTAGTAGAAGACTTTACTAATACTGATTGATTACCAAGCCATTGTGATTTTATCCTTCATATTGCATGCAGAGGATAAAAATGATTCCAATCCTGTAAAATCTTCAGATTCAATCCGATTGATTACCTCGCCAAAGTATCTCTCAAGGCGCTCTTTGTTTTGAGATGATTTGGCTGAGCTTGCCTCGATTACTTTTCTACGTACATCTGGATCGTTTTCAAAAGCAATCAAGCGTTCTACTAAAGCATTATACGCTAATTTTACTTGCTCTAAATCCGAGTCTCTACGGGCCGCAAATACGCCGAACACCATAGGATGGCCACTGACATTTCTCCATTCCAATCCTAGGTCTATTTTTACTAATTCTGGCGAGCCTTGTGCAGATTCTAAAGCCCTATCTCCAATCAATAAACAGCCGTCGCATTTGTCTAACATGCCATCTAAGTCAGGACCCATTTCAATGTACTTGGGTTTTAACCCACGTTTGTTTATCAAATACTTCAATAGAGTTACCGATGTTGCAGAATCAGAAGGTAAAGCGATAGTTTTCATGTCTTCGAGTTCAACTTTACCAAATAGCAGTACGCTACCTACTTCGCCTTTGCTTGATATAGCTAAATCTGGAACTAAAAAAAGTTCATCTGAATTTTTTGCATAATCCGCAGCGGGAATCGGAGCAAGTATGCAATCACGGCGAAGAAGGTGTCCCGTCAACCAAGCAGGAGGGGCAGGTAGGACGTCCCAACTTTCATCCAAACCATGGAATAGAGGTTCACAGTTGATGAAGGAGACCCTACCGATTGTTTTTTGCCACGACATTTAATCATCAACTGCCATCTTCAGAGTTCTTCTTTTTGGTTGCGGTTTTGGAATGAATTCCTCAAATCTCGAATATACTGTATCCCTCTGCATAGGGACGCAACCAGCATTTGTTACTAACTTTGCCAACATAACTTTGTCGTGGTCTAAAGGTGCGTTAGAACCCGCTAAATGCATTATTGATTCTTTTTGAACGGTTCCGTCTATGTCGTCAGCACCAAATTGGAGCGCAAGTTCTGCGATATTATCACCTAAGTTCATTCTGTAGGCCTTGATGTGAGGGATATTGTTTAGCATCAGCCTTGATATTGCTATGACTCTAAGCACTTCTGAACCAGTTGCTAATTGTGCTTCAGGCAATCTTGAATCATCTGGCAAGAATGGATAGGGTACAAAACATTGGAAACCATTGGTAGAGTTTTGTAATTCCCTAATTTTAATCATGTGCGCAACGCGCTGTTCATTGGATTCGATAGTCCCGAACAACATTGTACAATTTGTAGGAATCCCTAATTCGTGTGCCGTTTTGTGGATATCCAGATACTCGGATGATGATTCCTTGCCACGGCAAATGATTTCTCTTACTCCATCATCAAGAATTTCTGCTCCACCTCCAGGTAATGATCCCAATCCTGAATCTCTTAATTGGATTAAAGTTTCTTTAATGGTTAGATTTGACAAGGAGGCTATGTGTTTTACCTCAACCGCTGTAAGCGCTTTGATGTGTATAGAAGGGAATTCTCTCTTCACAGTTGTGAATAATTTGCTGTAATGGTCCACAGTCCATTCTGGATGAAGGCCACCTACTGAATGGACTTCATCAACATGAGCAGAATATTTTCTCAAATCTTCAACATAATCATCAATTTCTAACTGATACGCGTCCTTAGCTCTTCTACCGCGTCGGAACGCACAGAATTTGCATGCTAGAGTGCAAATGTTGGTTTGATTAATGTGCACATTGACATTGAAAAATGCCTTATTTGAAAATCTTGATTCTTTTACCAAGTTTGCAATCTTCCCGATTGTTTCTAAATCATTTGATTTGAACAATCCAACACCATCATCCAATGAAAGAGGAATACCGGTGGACAATTTTTCGACTATGTTATCAAAATTTTCTGGCCAGGAATGGGCCGATAACATATCTGAAAGACGAGATTGCCAATTGACATTCTCACCGGCTGCCATGCTAACCCCTAGAGCCGCTTATTTTTGAATTAGCGTTTACAATCTCTTGTTGGTTCTGACGCTGAATACACCAGTTGAGCGCAATAACTTACGGAATTCTTCGACCATGAAAACAGTGCTGGCAACCATTACGACAATGAACCAATCTCCTCTTTCCAGAGGAGTTGTGGACAGCAATTCCCCTATTTGGAAAGAGGTCAATGGTATCGTCCATTCGGCTCCTTGCACGGCTAACAATAGTAAGCAAACAGAAAATAATACTGCGAGGTATATTGCGCGGTTGGAAAATAAACCTAATTTGAACACGCTGTCTTCGTTACTTCTACAATTCATTACGTTGAACAGTTGGAAGAATATGAATACGCTAAAACACATTGTTCTCGCATATGCTTCTGTTCCATTTTCAAGGGCTAGGAAGTATACAATTAGAGTTCCAATAACCATAATTCCGCCAAGGTAGAAGATTAGGAGTAAATCTAGCATATTTGGAAGTGACTCGTCAACGGGCCTTGGAGGCCTATCCATCACGTTAGAGTGCATACGCTCAACACCAAGAGCAACGGCTGGAGGGCCGTCCATTAGTATGTTAATCACAAGAATCTGAGTTGGTGTTAGTGGAAGTGGCCATTGGAAAATGACATTAGCCAGAAGCAATAACGCAACTGCTGCGACGTTTGTAGACACTTGATATCGTACGAAGTTTCTGATATTAGTGTAAATCTTTCTTCCCTCTTCTACTGCATTTACTATATTTGCAAAGTTATCATCTTGAAGGACCATGTCTGATGCATCTTTGGCAACATCTGTACCTGCTATTCCCATGGAAATTCCAATGTTTGCTCTGGATAATGCGGGAGCATCGTTAACTCCGTCACCAGTCATAGCAACGACTTCTCCCTCGTCTTGTAGGGCCGTAACGATACGCATTTTTTGTTCAGGTGTAACTCGGCTGAAAATAGCTGTTCCTGCTACAATATCTCGCATTGCAATATCATCTAATTCTTCGAGTTTATCTCCTCCAACAGCTTCTATGTGAGGTTTTGTGATATTCAAGTCTTCACCGATAGACTGAGCAGTCATTTGTTGGTCTCCTGTAATCATCTTCACACTGATTCCCGCTTTTTGACACCTTAATATCGCGTCATAAACCTCTGATCGGGGAGGATCCATAATTCCAACCATTCCAAGGAATATTAGATTGTCTTCCATCGATTCCATGTCAGTTATATCATCATCAGAAGTTACTTTTCTTGCACACAAAGCAATTACACGCATGGCCTTGCTAGCCATTTCTTTGTTTGACGCTGATGCTACTTCGAAATCTCCTTCCTCTATTGGGACTATATCTCCATTCTTTACTTTCCACTTTACCAACTTCTTGAATCCGCCGGCGCCCCCTTTAGCAAATATCCAATCTTCACCTTCGTATTCATGGATGACTGACATTCGCTTTCTGTCTGTGTTGAAAAAGAACTCATGTTTTCTTGGATGGCGTTGTGCAAATTTTGAAACTGAGCCGTTTATTTTGTAACCAAGAACTGCACAAGCGCTGTCCGTTGGATCTCCGATTGCTGTCCATTGTCCATCGACTTCAGCAATTTGAGAATTATGACACAATGACAAGCAAGTTGCTGCCAGCCTGAATCCTAGATCCCTTTGTAATTCAGACATTTCAGTGTCTGTTAATTCTTCTTCATTGAAAGTTAGCGTGCCCTCTGGTAGGAACCCTTCCCCGGTAATTCCGAATGTTTTCTCAGGTAACATCAATCTTCTAACAGTCATTTGATTTTTAGTTAAAGTTCCCGTTTTGTCTGTGCAAATAACTGTGGTTGAACCTAATGTTTCCACGGCCTTCATTCTTCGAATTATAGCTTTGTGACGAGCCATGTTGCGCATACCTATTGCTAGAGTAGTTACGAGGATAATTGGCAATCCTTCAGGTACAATCGCTACGAAAATTGCTATTGCTACGAGGAACTGAAACTTTGCTTCTTCCCACAAATCTCCACCATCAACATATGTCAAGATTAATTCTATTGAAATAATCAATACTGCAACAATTAGCGCAATGAAACCAAGGAATTTTCCTAGCGATTCAAGTTTGTGTTCTAAGGGCGTTTTTGGAGTTTCCGCTTGGGCAATGTCATTTGCAATTTTTCCTAACTCGGTATACATACCTGTTGAAGTCACAATACCAACAGCACGGCCTGTTGATATTGTGGTTCCCATGTACAGCATGTTTTTCCTATCAGCAAGCAATGTTTCAGGAGGTAAGGTTTCTACCTTCACTTTGGTAGGCATTGATTCACCGGTAAGAGCCGACTCATCTACCTTACATTGCCAAGACTCAGAAACACGTAAATCAGCAGGAACATTCAATCCCTCTTCGATTTTCACTATGTCTCCAGGTACCAATAAATTGGTATTAATTTCCATCTCCATGCCATCTCTACAAACGACACACCGAGAAACAGTCATTTGTTTCAGCGCACCCATTTCCTGTTCTGCTTTGTTTTCCTGCCAAAAGCCAAAAAATGCGTTGGCTGTTAGGACTATTCCGATGAAAATTGCGTCTCCCGGTTGGTCGGGATGGGTAGCAAGCGCTAACAGACCTGCCCCGATTAAAAGATAGTTTAGAGGATCATGGTATTGGGATAAAAATCGCAAAAATGCGGAAACCCTCTCAGGTTCTCGAAGTTTGTTCTCACCGTATTTTGCTAACCTAGATTCTGCTTCAGTAGAACTCAATCCACCAAGTGGTGTGTTCAATTCAGATAGTACCTCTTCACCTGTTTTGGTATGCCACAAAGAATCAGACATGTTTCCACCCCAGCATTCGGTTATTTGCCGTGTTGAGGTAAGACTTATGATTATACGGGTGGGTATTCCAGAAAATTTCATCCGATTATTTGACAAGCCAGTTGTTGGTCGGAGAGATATGAGCGGGAATCAAGAGCCTTGGGTTCCTGCTGATATGAATATCAAGGAATTGACAGCGAGGGTCGTGATCATCGGTGTACTGTTAGGCGGAGTAATGACTGCTGCTAATGCATATTTGGGGCTCTATGTTGGAATGACAGTTTCAGCCTCGATACCAGCTGCTGTAATGAGTATGCTAATTCTTCGTGGATTCAAATTCAAGGATGTCACGATTCTAGAAAACAATTCTGTTCAAACTATGGCTAGCGCAGGTGAATCTCTCGCTGCAGGTGTAATCTTCACAGTTCCAGCCCTTCTTGTTTTGGGCATTTGGCAAGATATCCAGTGGGTTGATACATTCCTAATTGCAATCTTGGGTGGATTACTAGGGACAATGTTCACTATAGCTTTGAGGAGGTTGTTTATTGTCGAGGAAGCATTACCTTACCCCGAAGGAGTTGCTTGCAGAGAAGTATTGGTGGCAGGCGAAAAAGGCGGCTCAGGTTTAATCGCTATCATCTATGCTCTTCTTATTGGTGCTACTTATGGATGGATGGTCAAGGGATTCAAAGCAACACACTCTAAACTCGAAGGTGTCGGAGAAGCACTAGGGACTAGATTCTACGCTGGTACAGAATTATCTCTAGCTTTGCTGTCTGTTGGATATATAGTCGGACTTAGAATTGCTTCATTCATATTCCTTGGAGGAGTGATTGGGTTTGCATTACTAGTGCCCATTTATGGAATGATGAATGGATTTCCAGATGGCACAGGAGTTCTGACAAAAATCGGAGTATATGACTACAAAGAAGTGTGGGGTTCTCAAATTCGTTATGCAGGAGTAGGGGCGATGGTTGTTGGTGGTGTTTATACACTATGGTC
>WTIA01000058.1 GCA_011522915.1 Methanobacteriota archaeon | reverse complement strand
CCAACACCGATTACACGGGTAATTCCCATCTCAATTACTACTTCTCGAAGGTGGTCATCACAGGCTTTTAGGAGTTTTTTCACCGCATTTCCACTGATTTTGTCAGGAGTGATGTTCTTGCCAGTCTCACCAAGTAGCAAAAGTGGACAATGATTGACTAAAAACACGTTTTTGTGGATCTCTTCGGGTGTAGACCAGATATCTTTCAGCAGCCCCCAAAGTCTAGTTCCACTGATTTCCTGGCGCTCAAAATCAAGTCCTTCTACGGGTCGTTTAGGATGTCTTCCCTCAGGGTCTTGAAATTCTCCTGTAATGTTCAGGAAATCTCTAGCGATTTCAGTAGCTCCAAACGGTACTCCGCACTGAGCCATTCCATAAGGCCCGGGATTCATCCCTAAGAGTAGGGTTTTGGCGCCTAAATCAGAGTACTGCGAAAGGTATGATTCATGATACTCCCAAGCATAATTCAGTGGATTTGTGACGTGTGCAAGGGAGGTTTGCCTGAGGATTGATTTGGTTAAGGAATCGCACTTGTCGGACAATTTCTTTGCCGATTCGATGACTCCCATGTTGTATCTTCCGCCGATATATCCCAAAAACAACTCGCTGGAGGCAGTGTAGTTGCCAACACTAACTTTGTGCTGTGATTTGACACATATACTCATATACACAAATTAGATGTTAAAAGGTGATGGGAGCAAAAGTTGGCATCGATGACATGGCACTTCATTTTCCTAGACTGTACATGGATATGGAAGACTTCGCAGAGATGAGAGGTGCCGATTATGGTAAACTCAACAAGGGCCTAGGTCTTGCTGCAATGGCTATCCCCGACGTACACGAAGATACTGCAACAATGGGTGCAAACGCTGTTTGCAGACTGATTGACAGGAATGGTATCGACCCACGTAAAATTGGTAGAATTTACCTCGGCACAGAATCTGCTCTCGACGGTGCCAAACCTACTGCGACTTACATTGTCGACATGCTAACTCACCGCTACGGTGAGCGTTTTGGTGAAGATTGTTTCAGAGGCTGCGACGTAGTTGACATGACATTCGCTTGTATCGGAGCAGTAGACGCTCTTCACAACACTCTCGACTGGGTTGCAAGAGGCGGAGAAGAAGAAGACCGCATGGGAATTGTTGTTTTCTCTGACAATGCAAAGTACGATCTGGAATCCTCTGGCGAGTATACACAAGGAGCAGGAGGAGGAGCTCTCCTAGTTCGCCACAATCCTCGCCTAATCGTAGTCCCAGACCGATGGGGTGTCTCAACAACACCTGTTCACGACTTCTTCAAGCCAAGAAGAGAAGTTTCAATTCAAAGCGTAATCAATCACGTGTTACAACTCGCTGCTGAAGCGGGTGCTACAATCAAGGAAGGAATGGCAGAAGCCATGATCAAACACTTGCCAGAATCAACAGTCCGCCGCTTGGGTATCTTCGCACACGGTGAAGAGAACGTCAAGGTGCACCGTGACGAACCGGTTTTCGACGGTCAATTCTCCAACCGATGTTATCGTGAAGCAGTAAAGCAAGCCTTCACCCACTTCAGTGAGAAAGCAATCTCACAAGGCAGATTTGACCCAGAGATGGACGAAATCCTAACCGAGCAATGGGCTAGAATAATCATGCACCTTCCATACGCATTCCAAGCAAAGAGAATGTTCCCTGACGTGTTCAGACACGACAGACAGCACCTAGATTCTTGGAAGCAGGTCGAGGAAGAAATCGGAGCAATGCCGGAAGAAAGCGAATTCGAAACCACAGAAGAGTGGGAGAAGGCAATGGACGGTTACCGCCGCTTGGTCTCCAAGACTGAATCATTCAAGCAATTCGTCGAAGACAGAATAGAGAAAGGCCAAAGAGCATCTTCTTTGATTGGTAACCAATACACTGGTTCCATCTTCCTAGCACTAATGTCTACCTTTGAGGCAGACTATGAGGAGAATGCCAACCTAGACAATGTGACATTCGGACTGTGTGGTTATGGCTCTGGTGCAAAAGCCAAGGTATTCGAGGCTGAAGTTCAGCCATCTTGGAGAGAAATCGCTAGCCGCT
>WTIA01000154.1 GCA_011522915.1 Methanobacteriota archaeon | reverse complement strand
GCGATGGCCTAAACGATTACACACTTCTCAATTCATCGCCTTACCAAACACCAGGTGCAGATACCGATAACACTCCAGGACAAGACTGTGAACTCGATTATGACTCGGACCTTGACGATGACAGGTTCCGACCGTTCGACCAGAATTACAACGGAATTTGGGACTGGCTGGACGATGGATACAACGGCGAACCCGAGTTTATCAACGGCGCACCAAATCCAGATTACGTCTACGACCCTCGATATGACATGGGAGGAACTCCTAC
Organism: Methanobacteriota archaeon; assembly: GCA_011522915.1. GTDB lineage: Archaea > Thermoplasmatota > Poseidoniia > Poseidoniales > Poseidoniaceae > MGIIa-K1. The sequence continues at coordinate 27,378 of WTIA01000154.1, read as the reverse complement.
TCCTGACGATGCAGTCAACACACTACTAATCGCAACAGACTTCGCATACGACATCGATAACGACCAAATCGAGAACGAAAACGACACATATCCTCTTTCCCAGAACTCAGAGTCTTGGATTGCAACATGTATGTCACCAGCTAATCCAAATCCGCAAAATCCAGACCCTAGATGTTTGACAGAAAGGGCATCTTACTCTCAGTTCAATGATTGGGACGGAGATGGAATTTCGAACTGGGACGACATTGACGACGACGGAGACGGAATTATCGACATTATTGACATCGACTGGGACTGCGATCTTGACAACGATGCAGTATTCCATCAGATCAATGGTTCTCTTTACAGAGACGATGGACCTAATGACGTAGATTCAGATATCGATGGAGATGGCCTTTCCAACGATATTGACTGGGATGACGATAACGATGGACTGAACGATTTGTACGACCCTGATGACGGCAATTGTGGAGTTGTCGATTTCGATGGTACTGACGCTTTCGCAACCCCATACTATCCAATCGGCGATGGAGGGGACTTAGATGGTAGCGCAGACAGCCAAGATTATTCTGACAACATGGATAACTACTGGGCCCTAGTGTGGGGTGCAAACCCATTCTCTGATGTTGTACTAAATTACAACGGATTTGATGCAACTACAAACCCACCAACAGGAGGCGACGTACCAGAATTCTACTGGTTTATGTTCACTCGTTGGTCATCTTATAACGGTGGTAATGAATGGGATATCGATGCAGATGGTGACTCCCTAATCAACGGTTTGGATACGGACCAAGACGCAGACGGTATGCCAGATTGGTGGGATCAAGACGAAGGTAACGACGGTCTAATGGACGTTAACGACTTGAAGATGGGCGGTACAATGAACCTAACACAATGTGGTATGACTGTTGGCCAACTCGGCTCAGGTTTCACTTGTGGGTATGCATACGCTATTGCTTACCACATGCCATTAACTGGAACGAACGCAAACTTCGGCTCCCCATACTCCACCAGGCCTGATTGGAGCTTTGACCAGGGAAGCGGCGGTAAGGTACAGGGTGGTACGGATTGGACTTGTACTTCCGGCGCCCAGGGTGGATGTTACCACTATGATTTCGGCGGAGATGGTGACGTAGAAAGCGCACTATCATACACGCAAATTCAAGACAATAGAGACGCATTCCTGACATGGATTGGTCTAGCTACAGGCGCATGGCAATGGAACTTCGATGACACCGGTAACGCAAACACAGTTGGATTCCCTGATGAATTAGGAGCCGACTTGATTAAGAATTCAGAAGACGGTGACGTCGATGGAGATTTCACAAACAATACCGTTGACTTAGATGAAGATTATGACGCCATTTACGATTGGAATGATGTAGATGACGACAACGATGGAATTTGGGATTTCTTCGAGGTCGATACCAATGACGACTTAGACGATGATGCCAATCAAGATTACGGCACAGCATTCTTCGTAGGAACGAACTGTGATGACAAGGACGATGACGGAAACGATCAGGACGTGGATGGAGACGGTTGGTTCCAAGCTGTTTGGGACAAGGGTGTAATGACTCAAGGCCTAAAATCACCAAAATTCTATGACGTTGACAACGACAACGATGGAGTTCCTGACTCTGAAGACCCTGATGATGACAACAACGGAATTCTAGACGAAGCCCAAGAATTGATTGCGGGATGTTTCTCTGGTGAAGAACAATCACCATTCGACCATGACAATGATGGAATCGTAGATTGGGCTGATGATGACTTTGACGGAGATGGAATTGCAAATCTTGTTGAGGCTCAAGTTTCACTAACCGCTCCATTCGACCACGACAACGACGGAACGCGTGACGACATCGACGTTGATGATGATGAAGACGGAATGCACGACGAAGACGAGGTTCTTTTGTGGCCATTGCGCTTTGACTCAGAATCAACCAATCCATGGGATCACGATGATTTTGGTGGCGGAGTAGGCATCGCTAATCCGAACGACCCTTCAACAGGACCGGATGCTATTGACAACGATGACGATAACGACTCTAGAGAAGATGCCGACCACGACCATTTGGAAGAAGGATATACTTCAGACCCTTGTTCTGGAGGGGCACAATCAAGCGATTGGGATAGCGATAACAACTGTAAATTGGATGCAGACGATAAGGCTCCAACCTACATCACAATGGATATTCCAGATAAACTATGGCTCGATGCACAAAGCCCTGCGATCTTTAGAGGTCAAGTACAATGGATTAACCCAGTCACTCAAACTCAAGAAGTAGCACCAGGACTTCCAGTTCAAGTCCACATAGAGTGGACAGGAAATAACACAACAGCAATAGAAACTGTTGACGTAATTACCAACGCATTTGGTAACTTCACCGTAGGACAATTCTTGTTCCCAGAGGACCTTGTTGTAGGAGATAACCAGACCTATCGAGTATATGCAGAGGTTACAGAGATGTTTGCATTCAATGGCAACCGCTCTCAATCCTACTTGGTTGGTGCTGAAGCCAACATGACAGTGGATTATTCTGCTTGGACCTACTTTAGAAGCGACGAACAACCGTTCTGGCTTGATTTCAAGGCCCATTATGATGCAGACTGGACTCGTGGATTGTATGACAACAGAATCATCCATTCACCAATCAGTTTCGAAATTACTGGTGGACTATTCGGAAACAGAACAAACCCATCTAACTTCTCTGGATTCAACAATGATGGATACAGAACAGACAGTAACGGCTGGGCATCTTTGACGTTCGTACAGGACTTAGGTGCTAACGGAACTTGGAAGCAAGTACAATGGAACTCTACTATGGATAATGGCCCAGGGCAAATTCCTGGAGGATACGAAGAAATCGTTTGGAACGATTTGACAAAAACTCACGATGTTTTGATTAACAGTACTTCTGGATTGCCTATGAGATATGATTACACGAATACAAGTTTGCCAGCAGGTGATATTGAAATCACTGCATCGGTACTTCCTGAATTAGCAAGTGAATGGCCATTCCCATACCTGCACGGCGACTCATCTGACCCGTTCTCTGTGAGAGTTATGCACCGCATGAACATCGAAGGAGAATTGATTGTCAGTGGATTATCAGCGGTTTACTACTGGGACGGTACTATCAACAATGGAGATGGTACATTCGGAAATTGGGCAACGCTGTTCCACCAGCAAGCATTGAATGCCGCAGGTGTAACCTTTGAAGAAGCAAAGGTACTCCGGCCATATCCGAGTTTGTGGGACGGAATCCCTGATAATTTGCCAGGGGAAGCGATTAACCTCCGTAATTTCTTGGATGTGAACACTACTCATTGGTTCATATCTTTAGTCAACGGTGGAGATAGCGACCTTCCACCTTGTGGCCAAGTGAATCCAGCAGATCCACAAAGCCCGGTTCGCTGTGAGATAGTTCCTGAAATGAACACAGGAGAAACATTCGGTGTCAGGGGAACTGTAACCAATAGAACAAACGATGCTTGGGACCAAGACCCAATCGCTTTGCAAGTTGATATCGACGGTAATGGTCAATTTATGGGAAGCCAAGAGACAGCGTTTACACAGCGTCCAATAATGAAGGACGGAGAAGCTACCTTTGAGTACAATTGGACCTGGTATAGCCAGTATACTGCAGGAACCTATGGTGTACGTGTTGACTTCACTAACAACGCGTACTACTTCACTGGGAACTCAACTAATTTGGCTGCCACTGGTGCATACATCAACGTATCAGTCGTTGGAACAACCCAGTTCCAAATGACCAGTTTACCAAGACTCTACAGAAACACAACTACTGTGATCGAGGCAAGACTATTGGATAACTCACTCCAACCACTGCGACAAGCACCAGTAACCTGGAGCTGGTCTTATGATGGTAGAAGCGGAGTCAATTACACAGACGACCTTGGTACTTTCTCAATTCCATTTGAGATCAACCCAGAAGATTCTCTAGGTAATTACTCACTACAGTTTGAGTTTGAAGGAAACCGTCTGATGAAAGGCAATATCGACAGCCAGAGCGTCTGGGTAGTTTCGAGAACTTATGTTAGCGTAGTTACCGCAGATGAAAATATCCGACAGTCTGGTGACAGATGGGATTTCACAGCCCAAGTCACCGATGACAACAAAACAGCATCAATTAAGGATTCTGGAGGTCGTGAACTGAGCGGTTCGAATTCACCAAATGGTGGACTTGTTGACGTAATTTACGAAGGTCTAGACTTCGATGGCGTGTTGCATAGACAGGTCGTTGCAACCCTCGAACCAAACGCAGGTTTGATTTCTCTTCCTGAGCCACAGGTTGACGGTAGCCACCTATGTTTCTATGATGGAAACGGAGACCAAATCCCTGACCGTGACTCCAATGGAAACGGACAACTCGATGACTCAGAGTCGATTGGGTGTTTGAAGGCTAACGTCTCGCCACTCAATCCACAGTTGCTACGTGACGACCCTGACAGTTTCCTACCTGACGGATTTGGACCGGTTTCAGTGTACCTAAGATTCCGTGAGACACTACCAAATGAAGGCTGTGAAATCCTAGAGGTTGAATATCTGTCCCTTCAAGGAAAGTGGGATCCATGTGTTGACACCATCGGAAACGACCACTTCAGAGTACAAATGGCATACAATGCAAACGGATTCTCTCTAATCGGTAGAACTTCCATGGAAGTTGATGACCAGATTGTCTACACTAGTGAGATAGACCCGCTGACCGGAGAGGTCGTTCCAAAGCCAATGATTGTCACAGGACAGCTGATGGATGAACTTGGAACAAACCTGACTTACAGGAACATTCGTGTAAATTACGAGATGGTAAACAGCCCTGCAGGACCGGTTGCTTGTTACAACGGAATCACAGACATAGACGGTAGATTCGCAATTACATGTCCACTATCTGACGTATTAGCTGGAAAGGCGAGAGTCTCTGTAACATACTCTGCTTGGGATAACAACGATGCATATCGTTACCAGAATAAGACTGTACAAACAGAGTTCGACGTATTTAGCAACTCAACTCTTCAGATTGCTGAAGTAGGGCCGTTCAAGTCCAGCGTTGAGACCTTCGTTGCACCAAATAATGGTACAGCATTCCCTGTGCTTTACCTCAAGGAAAGCTTCCACATCGATGCCATTCTGACACAATCCAACGGCCAATACGTTGGTGGAAAGTGTCTGAATATCTACCTCGACCCACAGAAGAACGTTCGCCCATTGTCTAGTATTTTCACTAGAGAATCAGATGGCATGGTTGAATGGTTCAGTGGCGACCCAAGTCAGAATCCTGGCTTGAAGGGCGTTGAGACCACAGGTGGAGAGTTGGAAGGATTCCGGTTGCTGAGAGTTGCGTTTGAGCCAGATGTCAACGTACCGGGCGGCTGTGACAAGGATACCAGCAACGTGTTGAATGGCTCTCACATGGATATAGTAGTCTTAGTAAGAAGCAGAATCGACCTGCAGATTAAGGAATCTTGGTCACACGTGAATAACAACGGCCTGGATACCGATGACAACGTTCACGGCGAAGTTGCACTACTGCGTGATAGACTAGACTTAGCGATTGAAAATGAAGAGATCTTCTTCATTAGAGAGTATTGGGACTCAGAATCATTGGAGTGGGTTGTAGAAGGGCGCAATGAATCCTATACAAACGAGCAAGGAATTGCTTCATTTGATTGGGCATTCGCTGGCAAGACCTGTGAAGGAGAGCCATGTTCTGGAGATTGGAGAATAAAGGCCTATTATCCAGGTTCAACATTCTTCGCAGAATCTACAGATAACATCACTCACGAGATACACTACCGTGCAAGCACTCTAGGTGACCAAAGCGAAGGAATATTCACGCCAACCACAATTATGGCGCTAATCATTGTTCTATTAGGGGCAGCATTAGCTGGTGTGATGTACTATCAGAGAGTTGTCGCAAGGCGCCAAGTCGAGGCTCTGCGAGGTATCCTAACCGATACAATGCTACAGCTGCAGGCTGCTAACGAGTACATTGCAATCATCTTCGACTGTTACAAGCAGTTAGTCAAGCACTTCCGCCGACACGGATTCATGAAGAAGGTATACGAGACAACACGTGAATTCGAGAGCGCTGTCCGTGGTGCATTCCACATGGTCCCTGCAGACCAATTGGATGCATTCGTAGCTATATTCGAAGAAGCACGTTACTCTGATCACGATATCGGACCAAGCCATCGCGACCGGGCGATTGCAACTCTGAATGAAATCACCAAGAGCCTAGCACTTGCGTTAGGTGATGGCGGAATGATTACTAGAACCGATGATCACGAATCTAAGTTGTATGGCAACTTGACAAAGGCTGGAGAATTTATTGCTGCTGACGGAACTGTGAAGCAGGCAGGAATCGATGATAACGCCGATAATTCAAACTTTAAGATTTGAAAAACTGATGCTAAGGGCAAAGCCGAGCAATAACTCGGCTTTGCCCATCAGTCGGCGCAGGTTTGATGAGGCTGATACGTTGTGGGTATACCATGAACGATTGGAAAAGTCTCATCGACCAAGCAATGATGCAAGAAGGATCTAACACGATTGAAGCACACAGAACCTACGGTACAGCGGTAAGAGCAGCATTATCAAATGCTCAATTATTGCTAACCGATTTGGAAGCGGCACAAATTATCGAATCGATTTATGGAGCACTAGTTGCATACTCACAGCAGGTAATGCTGAGAATGAAAGCTGAGGATCCAGAAGTTGGAGGAGTAGACCATGCCTTTAGGGCAGGCCAAGCATACGGCGTATCTTGTGTACTAAACCACCTAATTGACCAACTTACAGATGTCGCATCAATCACATCACTGGAAGCATTAGATGACTTCTCTGACACGCTACACAATGACATTCTAATCCAGGCTCGCGCAGCAGGATTAACGGTAGAATTACTGGATGCAAAGGGCGAAATTTTGTTTGAGTGAAAAAGCGAAAAAAACGCGACACTCCGACGCGATTCCCACATTGCTCGCGTCGGTGCCTTCATAACAGGGTGGTCGGTCGGCGACTTGCTTCTAAAGCATCGAGGGAGTCATATGAGTAAACCCGTAAGCAAGACAAACCCAAATCTAGTCGATTTAATCGGCGATTTGAAGGCACAGTCTCGCGAGACCGGCGCACCTCTGTGGCGAGATGTCGCACTACGTCTTTCAAAGAGCCGTAGTAACTGGGCACAACCAAACCTAAGCCGCTTGAGCCGCCACTGCCCTGAGGGCGTAACAGTCCTCGTACCAGGCAAGTTGCTCGGCAGTGGAGAGGTTTCGGCCAAGCACGACGTCGCCGCATACAGTGTCAGCGCTGGAGCCCGTGAGAAGATTGAGGCAGCAGGAGGCAGAGTCCTTTCGCTTGCTGAATTAATGAACGAAAACCCAAATGGATCGGGGGTGTACATCCTTGGCTGAAGGTAAGACATTCGTCTACGACGCTGATGGTCTAATCCTAGGACGTTTGGCCAGCACAGTTGCTGACCTTCTTCTGAAGAGCACACGTGCTGGTAACAGCGACCAAGTGGTAATAGTGAACGCAGAGAAAGCAGTCATTTCTGGCAAGCCTTCTGCAGTTTATGCAAACTACCATCAAAAGTACGAACTGAACCACGCTCGCAAGGGGCCTTACTTCCCACGTATGCCTGACATGATTCTGAAGAGAACGGTCAGAGGAATGCTACCATACCAAGCAAAGAGCAGCGGACGCCGTGCACTTCGCAATCTGCGCGTTGAAATCGGCTGCCCAAGCCATTTGACTGGAGACCTTCCAGAAGGTCACGAAGCAGGCGACGACAGCAAGATTCGACGCCCACTTCCACAGCGTTTCGTACGCTTGGGAGACGTCAGCGCTAACCTAGGCGCACCAGCACACCGATGGAACGGAGGTGAGCAGTGATGGCTCGCAAAGGAAAGAAAGTTGTACACACATCAGGTAAGCGCAAGACCGCAGTTGCTCGTGCAACCGTCAAAGCAGGAAAGGGAAGAGTTCGTGTTAACAGCGAACCAATAGAAATTCTACAACCAGCTCTATCTCGCCGCAAGGCAATGGAGCCACTAATCATTGCAGATGCAATGAACCGTCTATCCAAGGTAGACATCAACATACTAACACACGGTGGTGGAGTAATGGGTCAAACCGATGCAATCAGAACTGCAATCGCAAGAGGTCTTGTTCACTACAATGGTGGTGCTGAAGGACTTGACGAGGAACTTCGTGACGAGTTCCTACGCTTTGACAGAAGCCTTCTGGTTAACGACCCACGTCGTAAGGAACCAAAGCATCAACTCGGTCGCGGTGCTCGCCGAAAGAAGCAGAAATCTTACAGGTGATTTAGATGATTATACCAGTACGTTGTTTCAGTTGTGGCGCACTAATCGCTCACAAGTGGGAAGAATTCAATGAAAAGAAAGACGCAGGAACTGACGTAATGACAGCTCTAGACGAACTTGGATTTGAGAGATATTGTTGCCGCAGAATGTTTGTTTCACACATCGATCTAATCGATGAGGTTGCACCATTTAGCGCCCCACGCGAGTGAATAGAAACCATTCAGATTCCCCAGGCAAGGGCTTGTGGGTTAGCTTGGCCTATACTTGGCGGCTGGGGGCCGTCAGACCCCAGTTCAAATCTGGGCAGGCCCACTGCCTGGGACCTAGATTGGAAAATTAGTCACCGTAGGTGACTAGTAAGCAATGAGTTCATGTTCTATGAGGCGTTACCCCGTGATATGAGACTTCGATCTTTGTTGCTTGCAGCCATAATGACACTATCTTTGCTTTCAGGTGTCATAGCAAATGATACTGTAACAACCCAAGACGTGGACCTCTCAGGCAATCAAGTAATGACAGGGAATTACACAGTTTCCCATGGCACTACTCTAACCATAAAACCAGGCGCAGTCATCGATATGCAAGATTACTGGATGAAGGTTGATGGTACTTTGATTGCAGACAATGCAACCATCATGTCTTCTATCCAGACAACAGGACAAGGTTCTCACAATGCTGGAGTTTGGGATGCTTTGACAATTAGCCAAGGCGGAAGTGCAGAATTGGATAACGTCACGATTTCAAACGCCAAATCATGCATAATCATCGATGGTACTCTGACTGCCAAATCTCTTACCATCGAAGATTGTTTAATTGGCATAGAGGTTGCAGGACAAGCCGATATATCCACTCTATCCATCGAGAGTGTAGATAATGATGGTTTGCGAATAAGTGGCTCTGCAACGCTTTCGAATGTGATGTTAACCGACATCACAACAGGAGTCGCATCTACAGGAACATTAGCTCTCACAGATGGCGACTTTACTCAAACAGGAACCGGCATCTCCCTAACTGGAGGTAATGCCGACATTGAGGATTTAAACTTCGTAAGTGGAATCGGTAATGCAGTCAGTATCAGTTCGAGTGCATCTGGCGATATTGATGGCATGACAGGCACTTCAAGAAATGCGATTGTCGCAATTGACGCTGATGGTTTTTCCCTATCTAATATCGACATGTCAGGCGAAAGGCTGGTTAATTCGTGGTCAGCAGGTAATTTGTCCATCTCTAACGTAGTTTACGATTCTACAAGTTCAGAGACACCAATCGACGTTAGAACTTCAGAAACTGTCACTCTTTCTCACATCTCACTTAGCGGTCAATTTTCCTCTATGCAGGGCGCCTATGATGCACCATGGATTGGAATGTCCCTAGCAGGTAGCGGGACTTACAAAATAGATAATTCATCAATAGAGTCGACAGACACGGCGTTGGTAACTAGCGGAACAGGTACCTTGTCAATTTACGACACAACATTCACATCTGAGATTAATGGATTGTCCTTCTCAGGAATATCCGCCACTATTTTGGATTCAGTAACAGTCAATATGTCCGCAGATGCAGTTAGTGGTATTGACATACTGCAAGGCTATCACGAATTTTCACAACTTGAAGTAAATATGCCATTCAACCAGTTCGAAACAGGTAGTACTGGGATTGAAGCATGGTGGTGTTCTATCGAATCTGATGAGGTCACAGTAAACGGATTTGCTAACAGTTTCTCATTGTACGAATCAATGGCAAACTTCGCTGATTTGAATCTACTTGATTCAAGCGAGCAAGGGCTCTATGCAAGCTCCTCAATGGTCCACGTATCGGATTCTCTGGTAACTAGGGTTTCTGATATTGGTTTGAATATGGTAGCATCAGATGCAGTTCTACGAACCTGGGATGCATCTTATCACGAAGATGCATCGGTTATCGATGCCAACTCAGAAGTTACAGTGTGGTCTATGACCTCTACCAGCAATTTGGATTCCGACTCAACAGGAGATGGCACACTAAACTATGGAACAACTCAGACATTGAATATCGAAACTACAGACAAGAACCGCTTGTGGGAGACCACAATCAGTTTCGAAGATTTGACTGGTAATCCTGTCGATGCGGATTGGCAAACTCTAGGGTTTAGTGGCACTGCAAGTTCTGGTAGTGCTGTCTTACCAGTCAGCGAATATGGATCTCAAATTATCGCAACCTTTGCAGGTGTAGGTGCAATATCTACTCCAACCGGAGTGCAAGGAGGGACCCACACAATACAGGTTCCAATCATGCCTCAGGGAGATTGGGTTCTGCCTGCAGGTTCTGTGGTTGTACTTGGCCCGACAGAAGATGGTATGCCTCATGCTGCTGGCGGCGACATCACAATTCCAGCGAATGCTAACCTGGTTCTTCAGAACACGGGGCTAACAATCCCTCAAGGGTCCACATTAGTCGTTGACAGTTACGGTAATTTTGAGGGTGAAAACTCAGAATTCCACGGAGATGTTGTTTCCCATTCTGCTGACTTTGCTAATTCTCCAACATCTAATCTTAGCGTTCATGGTGATGTATTTTGGACGTCTTGTCAAAATGATATCGATGTTTACAATCTACACATTAGCGGGGATGTAGAACTCGATAATTCGTGTAAGGTAACTGTCAATTCAGGCAGCGTTCCTAACACTACGACGGTTGGAGTTGGAGCGGTATTTGAGATAGTCAACACTCTCCATGTGACGGTGCTCGACAAAGGAGAACCAGTATCTGGCGCCACTATATCAGTAGGTGGACAAAGTGTTACAACCGACGTGGAGGGTATGGCGAGCAAATCTACCACTTCATTGCTTGTCGATTCTAGCGGCACTACAACATCTGGCCTTGTTCAAGTTCAGATGAGTGTTGGACAGATTACAGATTTGATGGGCTGGGATTCTTCGATGTCGATGGAGCACATTTTCATTGCCTCAACCATTTCAGGAGGAGTTCTTGACTCATGGCTTGAATTAGAAAAAGCGTGGAGTCCGTATCATCTTACAACCGACCTCGTCATTCCTGCAGGGGAGACTATGACCGTCAATGACGGCGTTTTCCTCCGTGTGGCAGATCAGGTCACAATTACCGTTGAAGGTACGTTCAATGCAGGATATTCAACGATTTCATCAATGGGTGATGGTGCTAGATGGGGTGGTTTGGTAATCGGAGATAGTGCTGAAACCACAGCTAGAATTATTGGGACAAGCATGGTTGAAGGCGCACCATTAATCTCTATTGATGGCCAATCTGATACTGTTCTGAGCCATGCTTATTTGGCGCGCTCTAGTAGTGCAGAGCCACTATTGCGCTCAACTAGCAGTGCTTTCATGGCTCAATTAAGTATCATTTCTACTACTTTTACAGACTCTGCATCACATTGTATTGAATTACAAGGTGCGGTTGAATTATACGCAGAAGATTTGGAGACTAATAATTGCGAATCTGACGCTCTTTGGGCGCTAGGCTCGCTACTATCAATCGATGGCATGACTACTCAAGATGCTGTACGCGTATCTGGTGTGGAAGGAGAAATTCACAACTTGATTGGAACTGATATTTTTGTAGATAATGTAGACGGATTTTCCATGAGTGAATTGACTGTTGATTCAATATCTGGCTACGATAATAGAGAAATCAACATCGATGATGTAACTGTTTCAGGCGCGCCAGCGATAGACTTTGACAATACTGCAGGCACCCTCTCAAACATGGTGATTAATTGCGGAGGTAGCGGAACTGGGATAACATCTCATCACGGCAGAGCATCTTCCTCGATTGTAGTTTCAGATTCAACGATTTCTTCGTGTACAAAGGGTGTTGATTTACACACAGACGGTGAATCTGCCCCACTAATTCTAATGAATGTAGAGATTGATTCTATGGTCGCCATTTCGAGTGATGGCTCTGATATATTGGTTCACGATGGACTATTGAACGGGTCATTGGATATCAATAGCGCAATAGCAAATTTGTATGATGTAATTCCTCAGTCAGAATCAACATCCTCCGGAGAAATTCTGGTCTGGTCTACGCATATCTTCGATGTTAGGTTAGGTGGAAATTCTCAGATTGCTAACCTTGTTTTCGAAGTGGGAGATTACTGGACAGGCACTGCTCAAGGTAGCAGCATAGAGGTGTCCCTTCCAACAAAGGTCGTAGATGATTCACAAACACTCGATTTCAATACAGTGAGAGTAATCGCTTCAGCACAGGATTTACCTGATACTGACAAATATTGGACATTTGGAATCGGTGAAGAAGAAATCATTCAAATCGATATGATTGGTAACAAGGCACCTGAAGTTGAAATCATAATTCCAGATGACGGATTCAGAATCATGGAGACCCTTCCAATCGAGATAAGAGCGGTAATCAGCGACGACTTAGATTCAAATCAAGACCTGCAAATCGTTTGGAAGGTAGTTGTTGGCCAAGATGAAATAATGCAATTGAACGGTGAATGGAACAATATTACCGACCTGTCAGAAGGCTTCTACGTTCTAAAACTGGAAGTCACTGATAAACAAGGCAAGATGTCCAGCGACTCACTCAGCTTCGAAGTGACTCTTCTAGACTCTGATGGCGACTGGGGTGCAACTTGTAATGCAGAGACGTGGTATGATAAGGAAGAGAATGTGTATTGTGGGCCAGACATCTATGATACCGATGATGACAATGATGGTTCGCTAGATGTAAGGGATGCATGGCCAACCGACCCGTGTGCAAACTTAGACACAGATGGAGATGGTCAGCCAGATGACCTACAGTGTCCGTTAGGAGTAACAACTTGGTTGACTGAAGACCCAGATGATGACGGAGACGGCATTCCTGATGTTTCCGAGGGAGCAAGCTCCGGTGAAGAGTCAGACAGTAGCCCGATTGGCACGATAGTTTTCCTAGTAATTTTCATCTTAGCAGCAGCATTCATGCTGATGCGTAAGAATGGGGACGTGGAGTGATGGTTGAGTTTACCAACGCATTACCTGATCCTGAATCAATGGCTCAGTTTTGCGTTGCGATTTTAGCCGTAATTGTCGCGTGGGATGCATGGTGGTTAGCCCGACAAAGAGTGGACATTCCTAATCTTGGAGACTTACCAAATGGCGGGTTTGCGTGGGAGTCAAATCAATCAGAAGAGGTATCCAGACAATGGGCAAACCTGATGACAGTGGCTGCAATGATGATATTGCCCTGGATGCTAGCCGAATTATCTCAAACCCCAATGATTTGGGTTTGGATTTGGGACGGATTACTATCTTTGCATTTGTTTTCATTACTTATTCCAAAAAGGTATGCGATTACTAGTACACACCTTTTTGCTGATGGTCAAAGATATGAGTGGAATAGATTGAGGCTTGCTAGAAAGCAGCCAAAGAAGAGAATAATGTTGTTGCGCAAGGGGTGGGGCCCTTTCGGACCCCTACCCCTTGGCGGAGACAGGTATGTGCTTGAGAAAGCAGCACACCTGATAGTCACAATCCTTCATGAAGAAGAGTGACTGCTCATTGAGCAACTATCTTGGTATGCAATTTAGGTAATCAGGCTGCAATAGCTTCTGATGCCTTCTTTGCACCCATCCATGCAACTACACCGAATCCGATCTTGTTGATCATGTCAGCAATGTTGTATGCGATACCCATGTACAGTTCACCTTCTGCACCAATGTCGATAATTGCGACTTCTGGGCTGAATAGGTAACCTAGTGGGTAAATGATCCATCCGACGACGATGAACCAGCGTAGAGCGTTTGCGCTCCACATTAGTTCAGGTGCAATCTTGGAATTGTCTACACCTTTACCAGAGGACCATGGGGTACCGGTTGCTACGATAATCATAGCCCATCCCATACCACCTAGTAGCAGAGCTAGGTATGCGTCCATTAGACCAGCTTCACCAAGGTATCCGAAACCAATCATGATTAGAGCACCGGTGAAACAGATTCCAGTGAATCCTAGTCCAGCGAATTTGTCGTCAGTGATTGCATCCTTTCCTACTAGGCTTGGGAATTTCAGTGCCATTAATGGTACTGTAATGATCCAATCCATGTATCGGTATTCAATCGAGACGACCTGGTGGTCGACATATACACCACGCATGTAGTAATAGTGGAACGCAGCAATACCAACAATCAATGCAGAGATTGTCATTGTTGTTCGGTACTGTGGTGCCACGTTACTGCGTTCGCTCATGAAGAAGACGAACGCTGCACCCATAGAGATGTATCCAACGAAGAATAAGAAGAAGGTTACGAGTTGCAACCCATCGTTCTCACCATCGTTCAACCATCCCGCAGTTGCAGGGTTTGTGGTAATCAGTTCTGCGCTAACTGTGTGTGCCATAGCAAGGGCCAGTGTTGCGACTAATAGCAGGCTTGTTGTTCTTGAAAAACGGTCTAATGACATAATTTTCAGGCTGTTTCTTACACGTTGTAAATATAAAGGCCCGTTTATTTTCATAGATTTGAACCTGTCTGAACAGCCCACATCCGCGCGTACGTACCACGTTTGGAAACGAGGTCTTCATGCGCCCCATCTTCGATAATTACTCCATTTTCTAGCACAACAATTCTGTGTGCATTACGAATTGTCGAGAGTCTATGAGCTATTATAATGGCAGTTCTATCGCGTGAAATTTTACTTATTGACCTCTGCAATGCGGCCTCGGTTTCGTTATCAACTGCAGAAGTTGCCTCATCGAGGATTAATACTGGAGCATCTTTCAGCACCGCCCTAGCGATTGCAAGGCGTTGTCGTTGACCTCCAGATAGTCTGTGGCCACCTTCACCAACCATAGTTCCCCATGCATCTGGTAATTCTTCGATAAATCCTGAAGCCTCTGCAATTAGGCCAGCGGCTTTTACTTCCTCATCAGTAGCCGTCGGATTTCCGTAACGAATGTTTTCCAAAATAGTTGTTGGAAAGAGTGTAATGTGCTGGTCGACAAGCGACATTGAGGAGCGCAGTGTGTTGAGATTCCATTCAGGCAGTGGTCTTCCTGCCCATTGAATATCTCCTGAATTTGGTTCTGCAAAACGTAGTAGCAAGCGTATCAATGTGGTTTTTCCTGAACCAGTTGCTCCAACAATTCCAGTGGTTTCGTTGGATTTGATATTCAAATCAAGGCCATCAAATACGTTTTCTCTTCCGCTGTATGCAAAACTAACCGACTTTATGTTAATATCAGAACTTGCAACTTCTTCTCTATCTGGACTATAATCTCCTTGGACTATTTCTGTAGGGGAGGACAAGACATCGAGTACTCGAGTTGAAGACGCCATCGCTCTTTGGTACAAATCAAAGGTTTCACCCAATCTCGTCAAAGGCCAAAGCAATCTTTGAGTCATGAAAACGAGAACTGAGTACGCGCCGATTGCAAGAACCCCTTCAAGCGTAAACCATCCACCGAGTAGTAACGTTGCTGTAAATCCACAAAGAATTGCCATTCTAATCATTGGAACGAAGGCAACGGAAAGTCGGATTGCTTTTTTGTTAGCATTCCGATATTCATTACTAAGATCTTCAACCCTCTCTAATTCTCTATCTTCCGCTGTAAATGATTGTATGGTAGACATACCCGATAAATCGTTTTCAAGTAGAGCATTTAATTTCCCAGCAGTATTCCTAACCTCTGCATATCTTGGTTCTAGGTTTCTTTGGTAGAGGAATGAACCCCAGATGATAATTGGAATCGGTAAAACAGCAAACAGGGCAACTTCCCAAGATATAGCTAGGAATACTGCACCTACAACTATCACAGTAGTAGTCACTTGTAATAGGTCATTAGCACCCTTGTCTAGAAATCTCTCTAACTGATTTATGTCATCATTTAGGATTGCCAAAATGTCGCCCTTTTGTCTTTCATCAAACCAGCCCATTCCTTGTTTTTGAACGTGGCTAAATGTTTCTAGGCGCAATTCATGTTGAACTGTTTGTGCTAAATTTCTCCATAAAACACCGTAGAAGTATTCGAATAACGACTCTAATCCCCAGATTAGGAAAGTTAGCACTGAGAGGAAAATCAACTGATGCCATGCATCTTCGATTCCGAAACCAGCGAGAAAAGACTCTTCTCTTTGAACAACAACATCAACGGCCAAACCAATCAACAAAGGTGGCGCTAGGTCCCAGATTTTATTCAGAACTGAGCACAATGTCGCAAGTCGAATGGTTCCTTTGTGGGGTGACATATACCGTAGCAAACGTTTGAACGGACCGCCCTCACTCATGGTTGGCCTAAATAGCAGCACTATGAGAAGCCTCCCTTACAATCAATGTAGAAAATATCGAGATAACCATAATTGAGCCCCGCCACTCCCGGATTGATATGGAGTGGACACGTAGCGGGGAGGACCTGTTCGTTAGGCTAGACCCAGGTGAGGAAATACACGCAACTTTGCAAAGTCTTGCGGATGAGGTAGGATTCAATGCTGCAGCAATCACAAGTGGCATTGGAAGAACAAGAGACACTTTGTACGGTTACATGAACGAAGATGGAGTTTACATCAGAAGAAATCTTGATTCACCATCTGAATTAGTCAGCCTTTCTGGAAACATTGCTAGAAAGCAAGACGGCGATGCTTTCACTCACATACATTGTTGTTGGTGCGACGATGACAATAATGTCCACGCAGGTCACATGTTCGAATGTGTTGTACACGTTGTTGCAGAAATACACATCAGGATCTTATCAAAAGCGATTATGACTCGATGTCCATTACCAGATGTGGAACTATTGGGATTACAATTTTCGTGACATTGATAGTCATTGGCATAGGTGAATAAACATGGCCGGAGAAGACCGAGTTCAATTTCTGGCCAATGCGGTCAGATACCATAGAGAATTGTACTACAATCACGCAGCTCCTGAGATATCTGACCAGGAATTTGACTTACTATGGGATGAACTGAAAGCATTAGACCCAGATAACGAAGTTCTTCATGAAGTGGGCCCTGAACCATTACCAGGAACTGTGAAAGTAGAACACATGTTCCCGATGAGATCTCTTGACAAAGGAACAACAGACGAGGATATAATTCACTTTGTAACACAATCTACCTTTGGTGGAAAGCGATACCTCGCTCAACCAAAATTAGACGGCTCAGCATTGTCATTAGAATACGTATCTGGTAATTTACACAGAGCTGCAACAAGAGGCAGTGGTGAAAGGGGCGAAGACGTAACTCTGAATGCAAAATTGGTTTCTAATGTGCCACAGCGCCTTTCCCTGGCAATCGATTGTCACGTCAGAGGCGAGGTAGTCATGCCACTTTCAACCTTTGAAGAAAAATACAGAGACGTATCTCCCAATCCCCGTAATCTTTGCTCGGGTGCGCTGAGACAAAAGCACGGCGATGGAAAAGCGGAAGCATCAGATCTAGTTTTCTGGGCTTATGATGTAAAATTCCCCGGACAATCGCCAGATGCAGTCAATGATAGTGAACTTCTTGCTTGGCTTCAAGGGGTTGGTATTGAACCCGCACCTTGGGAAGTCTTTGAATCTGAAACACCGCAAAAAGAGATGATTCAACATACTGAAAAGTGGAGTGGATCGAGGTCAAGTTATGAATATGAAATAGACGGAATTGTATTCAAATTAGACAATTTAGAACAGAGAGAAAATTTAGGAATGACCGCTCACCATCCAAGGTGGGCTTTAGCGTGGAAGTTCCCATCCCAAGAGGCGATATCCGTCCTTCTCGACGTTGATTGGCAAACCGGTAGAACAGGAACGGTAACTCCGGTCGCTAGAATTGCTCCACAGATGGTTGGCGGAGTTACCGTTGAAAACGTAACCTTGCATAATGTAGGAGAAGTTGAGCGTTTAGCAATAAAAATCGGTGACAAAGTTAAGATTACTAGAAGAGGAGACGTCATTCCAAAAATAATAGAAAATCTAGGTAAGGCTACCAAATTGGATTTAGAAAATAGATTCCACGCAGATGGGACTTCTTTTGAGAGTGATTTGAATTTCGCAGAAATACCAATTCCAACAAACTGCCCTGCTTGCAGCAGGCAGTTAGAAATGGAGGGGGCCTTCCTAAGGTGTACGGCATTGGAGTGCGATGCAAGAACAGCAAGAGCGCTCACATATTGGTGTAGAACTCTAGAGATGGACGGAATTGGGGAGAAATTGATTGAGGCCCTATTGGATAGTGGATTAGTTTCAACAATTGCAGACCTTTACAGGCTAAGCCATTCTCAAATTACGAGTCTAGAAAGAATGGGCGACAAAAGCGCTTACAACGTACTCGACGAATTAGCGAAGACTAAATCGCTAAACTTGGCAAAGTTCCTGCACGCTCTTGGTATTGAAAGAATTGGTCCCGAGGTAGCAACAGTAATTTCTCAACATTTTACATCCCTAGAAAACTTGCTCAATTGGGTGGATTATGGAGAAATTGAAGAATTGACCACAATAGAAGGAATTGGAGACAAGGTTGCAAATATCTTCAGAGAGGGAATAGTCAAACGGAGAGGTTTGCTTGATGAACTAGCGACGATAATCAACGTCACAAAGGAATCTGAGTCTGCGAGTGGAGTTTTCGACGGTTTGTCTTTTTGCATTACGGGGTCACTATCGCGACCACGAAAAGAAATCGCTCTTGCAATAAAGAACTCCGGCGGGAAAGTTGTTGGTAGTGTTAGTGGGAATTTGGATGTCTTAATCGCTGGAGAAAAAGCCGGTAGTAAACTAGCTAAAGCTGAATCGCTGGGTGTTGATGTTTGGAGTGAATCCAAGTTGTACTCACAGATTTCAGAACCAAAAAAAGGTCCTAAGACGCTATTCGAGTTCTGACGCTGAACACATGATACTAAAAAGGCCTCAAACTTAGCACAAACATGCGTTTGAAATTTGCCGCTTTGTTGTTAGTCACTTTGTTACTCGCATCTACTGCACCCACTTCGATAGGAAAAATGAACGGCAAATTTTCATCAGGAAATGGTTGCAGTTGCCATTACGGTGGTTCTGCTACAGTCTCCATGTCAGGTCAACCATCAGCGTATACCCCAGGTACAACATACACTCTCTCGATATCGGTTTCAGGAGGTGTATCTGGAAGTAATGGAGGATTCAGTCTAGATACCAACAAGGGCACTTTTTCAACAGGCGGCGTTGGTATAATGGCGGTCAAAGTTAACAGTGCAGGAGATAGCGCTACACATACCTCTAACAGTTACAGAAGTTGGAGCGTAGATTGGACCGCTCCTACAGCAGGCTCAGGCTCGGTACAATTTGATCTCGCCGGATTAACCGCTAACGGTAATAGCGGAACTGGGGGCGACGCTTGGGGAACTACTACCATAACAATACCAGAAACAGGTGGTCCCACGCCAAATAACCCTCCAACTGCAACCAATTTGCAACTCTCTCCATCAAATCCGGTTACAACCGATACTCTATCTCTCAGTTACACATATCAGGACTCAGATGGAGATTTGGAATCAGGAACTATGATCCGCTGGTACAAAGATGGCCAACTTGAATCTTCAAGAAATGACCAAACAACAGTTCCTCCATCTTTAACAGCGAAAGGAGAGTTGTGGAATGTTACCGTAACTCCAAGCGACGGAACCGATAACGGCACTCCTGTACACTCTGCAAACTTGCTGGTTGTCAATTCAATTCCGATTGTAGAATCGGCTGAAATTACCCCAAGCGATGCTTTGGAATCAGATGACCTAAGTTTAATTCACACATCATCTGATGCTGATAATGACGCAAGAACAGTTAGCGATACAGAATGGTATGTCGATGGTTCGAAGGTTTCAGCCTTCGATGGAGACACAACAGTTCCTTCTGTGGCAATACGAGATGGAGATGTTTGGTACGCTAAGATTAGAGTAAATGATGGCGAAGTAGACAGTGACTGGTTCACCACTCAAGATATCACTATCGGCAGCGATAACACAGCGCCAACGATGGTTAGCGTATCTATCTCCGGCGGTCCTTTCACGACTGTGGATGACCTAACAGCAACAGCCCAAGGAACGGATGTAGACAACGATGCCCTAACATACGAATGGGAATGGATAGGAAGCATGGGTGCAGCAACATCCTCTACATTACCATCCTTCTACACGGAAAAGGGTGATACTTGGAAGGTCAAAGCAAGAGTGACGGATGGCGAGATTTACTCTGACTGGATGGAGAGTAATTCAGTGGTAATTCAAAACACTGCTCCAGTACTCTCTACATTATCTATCGACCAAGATGAAATATTCTTTGAGGATGAGGCAACTTACACTTTCGAAGCATCCGATATCGATGGCGATGAACTGCAAACATCGGAATCATGGTCATTATCTGGAGACATTCTAACGTTGACACTGTTGGTTTATGACAACGCAATGGCACAATCAAACACTCTAACCGATACTGTTGTTATAGCAAACTCACTACCAACTTTGTCTTATGATGGCCCAGTTACTCAAACAGCATTGCTTGCACTAAGCCCTTCGATTCAATCAGATGACGCCAATGGAGATACTGTGACTCTGACTTGGGCATGGATGCGTAACGGATTCATGACCGACGAAACAGGGCCAACTGTATCAGAAAACAAGTTGGGTGCTGGAGATGTATGGACGGCAATGATTACTCCTAATGACGGAGAGGACGACGGACCAGTGTTATCAATCGACTTCACTATCTCAAACACGGTCCCAGTTGCTGTCATAACTGCGCCAGAAAATTTGATTCGGGGAGCCCTTGTTACATTCTCAGCCATGTCATCTAGCGATGTCGATGGCGCAGTTGTTACTGCGATATGGAGTGTCGATGGAGCTGTAATGCACAATGGAATGACATATACAACGACAATGACCGACCAACTCAACCTCGAAGTCAAGGTCATTGACGACCTTGGAGCAAACAACATCACGTCCCAAGTTTTCACTGGTAGCGTTCCACCTACTGCGACTAATGTTGTTGCTAAACTCGATGGAAGAGAGGTAATCTTGAGTTGGGAAGGCAATGCGGATGAATGGGCAGTTGTTCACAACGGAGAGCAAATCGCAGTTACTTCACAACTTACCTATCGGCACACACCTACAATGGAGGGACAACACAATTACAGCATCCTATCGGTTATCGAGGGACAAGTGATTCATGATGCCCCAAGTGGCACAACGGATTCGGTTGAATTGAGTTCAAATCTAATTCCTGAAGCACCGGGCCCGAGCGAAACAGCGGGATTGATATTCGGTGTCATTATGTTATTAGTTGGATTAGTAGGAATTGGTTTTTCATTCATGCCTAGGAGGGATTGAATGAGATTCAAGGTAGCAATTGTATTGCTATTGATGATACTGTCAACAACAATCTCTACTGCTAATCCAGGAGGGAAAGGGGATTCGGTTCGATCTAGAGATTGCGCAGGATCTTGTCACGGTTCTTCGTCTACTAATGGGTCCTCAGGTGCTGAATTAGATATTCAGTATCACAACGAGGTTTATGCAGGCCTGCTAACAGAGGTAACAACTTCAGTTAGTTTTGCTGAAGTAAGTTCCAACAACATGGTAGGGCTTACACTGCTAGTTAACTCGGATGGAGCTAAGGACTTACCAGCAAATGATGGTTGGGAAATCGTTACCGATCCTAACGGCGGGACGAATAATTATGTCGAAATTGTAGACGCATTTACCATTGAAAGTATGGTCACACAAACTTGGACACTAAGAGCACCATCAAACCCCGGGCAATACTCCCTCTACCTAGCAATTCAACATGGCTCTCCTGGTGGAGGCATTGCGATGACTGGAATTTCTGACTCAAAACCGATTACGATAAGTGAGGTGCCTGAAAACTTGCCAAGACTGTCAGAAGATTGGGAGCCTGTCAACAGTCGTGGCCTCGGCGAAGAAACAGAAATCACACTACAAACAGTAAACACCGATACAGCCACTGTAGAATTACAGAGTGGAGGGGAAATCATCACAATACCAGTGATAGATGACAAGTTCACAATCCCTGCCGCAGTAAACCCAGGTACGGTTCAATGGAGAGTAATTCTAGAAGGGGAGGGGCCCACTCAAACCTCTCCTTGGTTTAGATTAAATGCAGTTGAACCAGGTTGGGAAGTTGATGAATTTGCATTGTACATACAAGCGTTTGCACTATTCATTTTGTGTGTTGGGCTAGTCTTGGTACGAAGGCCAAATTCATCTGATTCTGTGGAAAATAAGTATGATAATACATCTGAGGTTAATTCCCAATTCGGACAAATCCAACAACCTATCATCGAATCACCAAGCCAAGAGACGTCCCCACCTCCGCTGCCCGCAGGAGGGTTGCCTCCTGGGTGGACCATGGAACAATGGGAGTATTACGGCCATGAGTATTCAGGAGATAGTCAAACGGGGGGTCATCTATGATATCTGCCGGTACATTCCACGTAATTTCAACAGAATTGACAGTTGGAATGTTTGCTTTAGCTGGAATAGCATTTCTCTTGTGCGCCCTGCAAAAAGGCCCGGAATCGCGCGAAGCCGTAGCCCACTGGGCACTTCTAGGGGGACTCATCGCTACGCCTCTTGCAATTATTAGCGGCGTAAATTCGGTTAGTGGTGAAGGCATTGACAATCCAATGCTAGCGAATAAGATGCTTCTATCCATGACTTCAGCTGGCCTTGC
This sequence comes from Methanobacteriota archaeon, assembly GCA_011522915.1. Lineage (GTDB taxonomy): Archaea > Thermoplasmatota > Poseidoniia > Poseidoniales > Poseidoniaceae > MGIIa-K1. The sequence goes on along the minus strand of WTIA01000154.1, from coordinate 4,373 downwards.
GGTCGGAGTCTTACTTCGTAAGAAGTGGGGCGCTAGTGTTGATTTGAGACACTCTAGCATTGGAATGGTTTCAGTTGCATTGATGTTAACAACAGCCGGTATTGGCGGAGAATACTCTAGAGGAGAGACGCTTTTGCTTTTCATCCCGAAAGAAACAGTACTGCTATTCCCAGTTTGGGCTAGTATTGCAATAATGATTCTTGGACTTGCTATAGTTGGAAAATCAACCGTACAGCATCGAAGTTGAAGACGGCGATGGGCTGTCATCTGCTCCTTCCATCATGCTTCTTATCTGTTCTTCCAATTGTTGAGCTTCCGCTAGCAGAGGCTCGTGGTCCAAATCTGCAACTGGCATCATTTTATTCAGTTGCTCGATGATAACTGCTGCGGCTCTTGCATCTGGGAATCTAGGATCAGCTTCCACCATGATGCTGATGATATTTCTTCCACGGCTTGCTCCTTCACTGAGTAAGGCACCAGTCATCCCTTTAATCACACCTTGTTCTAGTAACTGAATATCCATTTCTTTGAGTAGTTCAGCCATTTTTGGGGTACTTGCCACACCTAGAATATCGACTTCTTCAGTATCCTCATATTCGACCAATGGCTCATTTCCATTGAGCCCGCCCTTCATTCCTTTACGGGCGAAAGCATCGATTAGCACGCCAACTGCTGCATTTTGTTCCTTTGACCATACGAATAGGGAACTAACAATCTCGTGAACCAAAGGGTCTGGAACAATCATTTCACTCATCAAAAGCAAAACCTTGTCGCAAACACCTTCAATTTTGCAAATTGGCTCACCTGCATAAGCGCGAATTGGGGGAAGCGGAACACCATCTTGGACTAAACAAATCGCTGGTAATTTTGGATGTGCAACCCCTCCAACGTATTCTAATTTTAAGTGATCAATCAAGAAATGCGCAACCACGCTGGAAACCATACCTACGCTGGGAAAACAACAGACTACGAGCGCATCTTCGAGGTCAACGCTTTTGTCGAGCCAAACTTTTGCTTCTTCCATATTAAGCGGGACACACCTCCTCGTGTATAATCTCGCCCCCTAATTTGTTCAAGCGAATCCCAAGCAATTTGAAGGAGTTACGGCCAAGGCCTGTCATGGGCGAGGACAGGCAGCACACACTTTCGCCTTCGGCATGGAATCGATTTGAGACATGTCCGAGAATGTACTGGCTAAGCCGTCAGCGGTTACCCAGGAAAGCGGGCATGGCTGCGAGTCTAGGTACTGCAGTTCACGCGTCAATAGAGGACCTTTTGCAAATTGATTTATCTGGAAAAAACGCAGAAGAGACACATTGGCTTCCAGATATGGCTGAAAAGTTTCTCAAACAGAGATGGGAAGAAGAAAAGGAGATTTTCCATTCTACTCCAAGAAGGCCAATGTGGAAGGAAAAAGAATGGGATAAGGCAAAGAAAATGCAGAGAGGTGCAATAAAGATGCTACTTGAGTTAGTAGGGGCATCAAGTGTAACGCCTCTAAAAACAACCGTTGGAATTTGGAGGAATTTACTTTCTAGAGTAATCGCCGTTGAAGGAGAATTGCGCACAAGCGATAATCGCCTAATGGGCCGGTTAGACATGTTGTTTGCTGATGTTGATGACAACGGCGAGTTGCGTGGATGGATAGTCGCCGACCTGAAAACGGGGAGAGCTCCTCAATCAAAGTTGAAACCAGAAGTCGAAAGACAACTATTACTCTACAGAGATATTCTTCTTTCAAACAATCCAAACGCTCCTCCAGTAAAGACAGAAGGTTGGTACACTGAAAATGCAACTCGCTACACGGCAAGCGGAGATTCTGTTATGGAGGACGCACTAAAAGCGTGGCAAGCAACTCAACCAAGTGAAACTCCACTCGAAGCCACACCTGGTCAATCATCCTGTGGCGGTTTTTGCGATTGGAAAGCATGGTGCCCACATTGGTGGAATTGGCGTTTGGAAAATGGAACATTGGGCTCTGAAGACTTTTCAGATTCAGTAATACTACTGCATCATTTCGATGACGTAAACGGTTCAGGAATAGCAGAAATATGCGAGCCTGCAAATGTTGAGGGAAGGGCAATGCCAACTGGAATACAAGTCCCAATAAATTTTGATGGCAGGGGTAAGGAAGCCTTGCAAGAATTACTTGCAACAGGACACCAAGGCCCGATATTCATAGGCAGCGCTATGACAAATCGTGAAACTTGGAGAGTAGGCCACTGGTGTGATGTTTTGGCTTGGTCACCCATTCCGGATGCTTAGAATGAATTCTCTCAAAATCTCTCTTGCCGAATCATCCTCGACACCATTTGGCGAAGTTAGCCAGTCATTGTAACCAGGGTCTTCCCTTTCTATCGTTTGAATATCCTTACCTCTGTGCCTTCCAAAAGCGACAATATACACACCTTCGTCAATTTTGATTCTCCCGTTACTGTCAAGAGAATTAAGATCAGAAAGCGCTCGACCTAATTCACTTTCATCACTTCTTACATCGCCCGAGATCAACCACTGCTCAATCTCTTTCAGAGAGCGTCTGAAACTAGACGGATGGTCCCTCATCAGCTTCCAAAGTAGTAGTAAACTCGCAGCAGCATCCGCAGCAGCATCGTGGGCATTTGATAGATCAATTCCGTGTCTTGCGCATTGAGCACCCAAGTTGTGGGGTCTTGGAATTTTTAGACGTCTAACGGTTTCTAATGTGTCCAACACTACAGTAGGTTTAGGTGGTGAAATACCACACCGGAAAAATTCATTTTCAAGCAGAGGCATGTCAAATTTCCTTGCGTTGTGCCCGACGATTACGGCACCTTCCATCAGTTCAGTAATCTCATTGGCATAGTGATTGAAATTCGGTTTAGAGCGAACATCAGAATCATAGATGCCGTGAACGTTAGAAGCTCCGTGCGGAATTGGTCTTTGTGGGTTCACTAAAACCTCGTAATGAATCGGGCTGCCATCCACATCAGCGCCAACTAGGGCAATCTGGACAATTTTGTCGCTATTTGTTGAAATTCCAGTGGTCTCTAAATCGAAAGCGAGCACTCTATGACCTTCGAGCACGTCGACCATGGTCTGTGCTAGCAGCCGAATCAAATGAACATCACTACACAATTTCTATTTCATTTATACCATGAGCCAAATTTATGGGTATTCGGGATTGGTTCAAGAAAAAACCAGAAGAAGTCGTAGAATCAGATCCCGTAGAAGTAATTGAATTACCTGAATTGGATAAAGAGGCTCTTTTGGAGGAAACAAAATCAGTATTCGAGGCATTGGATGAGAGCCTAGTAGAACCTGAAATTATTGAAGCAACCCCTGAATATGATACAGGTGAAGTTGAGGCAGAAGACCTTCTCGAGGATGAAATGAATTCAAATTATGAACTAAACACGGTTGAAGAATCTGAATATGATGATTTACTGAAGGATGCGAAAATCATTGGAGATTTACCTACAGAAGTCAGTTTCGAATCTAACAAAAATTAGCCATATAGGGGACAGAGTTAGATAAGTGGCGCTCTAGCGCAAATCATGAACAGCAAGAAAGGGCTATTTTTGTGCGCCCTTTTGTGTGCGCAACTACTCGCTGGTTGTACTGCTGTTTTAGACACAACAACCGACCCTCGGGCTGCGCTTACAGCAACCCCCACTGAAATTCAACAAGGAGAAGAGGTCACATTTGATGCAAGAGCATCAGACGCCATAGAGGGAGTAATTACAGAATACGCTTGGGACTTTGGAGATGGAACTCAGTCAACCACAATCGCGGGCTTCACATCGCACCAATTCGTACAGTCTGGCCAATTCAATGTCGAGTTGACTGTTACAAATGACGGCGGAGGAACGGACTCAACCTCGGTTTTGGTTAGGGTTAACGGAGCACCACAAATCAATCTTTCAATTCCAGAGGTTGTACGAAGCGGAGACATCGCTTTGCTTGACGCAACAGGCACCATTGACCCTGAGGGCGGGCCGATGAAATTCATGTGGGACTTGAATTTCCTCGAGGATAGCAATGGAGACGGCGATACCAGAAATGATGTAGATTCTACAGAAGAGTTGGTTTACTTACCCACAGATAGAAGCGGTACAATTCTTGGTTCTGTGACAGTTGATGACGGTGAGGGAGGCATAGCCTCAGAACAATTTACAATTGAAGTTCAAACACGTAAATTCAAGGTCAGTTGGATTCAAAATACACTTGAATGGGACTACGATGATTACCTTGCTCAAGGAGAGACATGGTCCGATAACATGACCCCTGGCGAAGGAGTAAGAATCATGGCCTATGAGGCCGTACTGGAGTTGGACCAAGATTTAGTTTTCCCACCAGATAATTTCACATTATCCTTGAAGATTACAGACGATGGA
>WTIA01000024.1 GCA_011522915.1 Methanobacteriota archaeon | reverse complement strand
GCTGGCAGGACCACAACCTACCGTGCTAACCGCTACACCATCACAGCCATCGGTTGTATCGGTCCACCGACAAGCCGTATTTATCTCATTCCGTCCATTTTCTTGACGTCAAACACCGTTCGTTTCAAGGCATGTCAGTACTGAGGCGATTATATGCGAAGACTGACAATGCTTGTGCTAATTATTCTCGTTATGCCGATTGGAGTAGTAGATGCAAGAAGTGTTCACTCGACAAGTACAGATGAAATGTTCCCGCAAGGTGACATGAAAAACTCAAGCGAATGGGACATCAAACGGCACCTAGCATTCAGTCAAGAAACCGCTCCTGAGGATGGGCAGCACGTCATGGGAATGGTCGCAGACAATCACATGACACTGGGAGTAGCCTTGCCTGAGCACTTAGATCATCAAACCGTTTGGGCATCTTCAACATCAACAAACTCAAACGCATCAATTGGAGCTCCTGACGGAGCATACCAATACTCAACTGGACCAGATATTACAGTTGGAGGATTTGACGTAAGTTCCCTAACTGGTAACTCAATAAAGAAAGTTGAACTTGTTGTGCATTTCGATATACCAGACCCTCTGCTGCAAGACAAAACTAGATTCTCTGTAATCGATGGTACCCTACATGACCTAGTGAAAACATGGAGCAATACTCAATCAGGATTATTCTACATGAATAATGGATGGACTACAGAAATTACCAGCGAAGATAATTGGACATGGACAGAATTGTCCAATATCGAAATCAACTTGGATTACGTTTCCAATGGAGGAACCGATGACTCACAACTTCAAGTTGATGCTGTAGGTCTAAAAATTACAATGCGAACTCCATGGTATGGTGCAGAAAGAGTTGTTGCAACCTCATCCTTTGAATTCGAAAACTGGCCAATAATCAACCTTGATATTTCTACAGGAACTTTTGATTCTGTTTCTATTGCACCTTGCGGGTTAGATTCCGATGGTGGAACTTGGACTACAGATTCTATAGAAAAGCCGGCACAACAAAGTTGGGGAAGAGTCAACATCGACCACACAGATGAAGAAAATGGCTCGGTAATTATTGAATATCTTGACAACCAAGGTGCTTGGGTTTCAATACTTGAAGATACAATTCCTGTCGTATCAGGAGACTTACAACTTAGATTCACAATCAATAATACATGTCTCGAAAGGGCTTGGGTGGATATTAATGATCCACACATTACACTGAAAGGTAGCATCGCTGGTGACGCAAGTGCAATGGTTGCAAATTCCACTAGATGGACAGTGGTAGTAAACGGATTTACAGTTGAAAATTCCGATGCCACCGAAATCGGTAACTTTGAGTTAGAAATCCCTATTGGACATACATTTAACTCAAGTGATACTGAATTAGAAGTTAAAATCAAGGTTTGGTATAATTGGGGTAACGACGGTTCCCCGACCACGCTCACCCTTCACATAAATGAAATCGAAATTAATGGAGCCTATTTGATTGAGTACGACGAAGACCCTCAATGTGCGTTGATTGGCTCGCACAATCTTGAGGAAGACGGAGGTGGAATGATTCTACCTTTATTGAGCAGATGTAGTGATGACAGAACAGCGGTTGACAACCTAGTAGTGTCTTTCGATAATGACAACCCTGACCTGATAGAGGTTGATTTAACCGAGGGCCAGATTCGAGTTCGATTAATTCCAGAATCATCAGGGACAGCAATCGTAACTACCACGGTAACAGATTCAGCGGGAAATTACTGGTCTGAGACATCGACCTTCAATGTTGCAAATGTAGACGATGAACCGGTTCTCGACGAATTCCCTAGTGTTGTACCAGTCGAGCACGGCTATCAACATAACATCTCATTTGGATTAAGCGATGTTGATACATTCATGCAAAATTTGGTAGTAACAACAAACCGGTCGTGGGCTACAATAGATATGGAATCTAGAGAGATATTGGTTAATGCACCAACTCCGGGTTTTACTTCCGTGCTTGTTACCGCTTGTGACGAGTCAAACTGCGTTGAAAGAATCCTCGATCTTGAGGTTAGGGCCTTAGCAGAATTATTTGTTGAAGAAATAAGAATAGATGATGAGGTACGAGCTGGAGAAATTTTCGAAGTGAAGGTATTTGTCAGAAATTCTGGACAAGTAAGTGCAACTATGATTGGAGTTAGATGCACAGCTGATGGACAGTCGTTTGGTTCAGGAACTATACAACTTCTAGAACCAGGGCAAATGGGTTCTGTAATTTGTGACATGCGGGCACCTGATGGCGATGATAGCCTATTGATTGAAGCAGAAGTCGATAGAGGAACTAACATAGATGAGGTTGATGAATCCAATAACCAAGAATCAACTCTGATTACAATAGGAGATGCAATTGAGCAAAATTCAAAATCAGATGGAGACGATTCACTTGGAATTGGACAAAACACAATTTATGTGATTTCCGTAATAGTTCTAGGTATAATTGCGATACTGTTTGTAGCACTAGCACCTCCGAAAATAAAGAAACTCGAATAGGTACTGAAAAAACACCCTGTTTGACGGATAAACGCAAAATATGGGTTAACATTCAAATGGGGAAGTATTCAGAATCGGATACTTCGCATGGGCTGTGGGGGCTCTTCACCATTGGTGACGAAGTCGAGTGTGGAACACATGAGTGAATTGAAAATTAGAATAGAAACCGATGAATGGGTTTACGAAGAATACGTTGAAGCTTGATTATTTCTTCCAACTGCGAGGATATGTATCCTCTTTCATTAGAACACAGTTGGGTTTTGCAACTTCACCTTGAGTCATCTCGGGGATTACTTTGCTAGTCTGAGACATTTTAGCGATAGCCACAGCCTCTCCCTTGATGGTAACTATCAGGACTTCTGTGCCAACCTTCAGATCATCATCAATACTAACCACACCCGGCCGAAGCAATGGAGCTCCGTGGGATAAGGCCGCTGCTGCCCCATCTTTGACAACAATTTTTGGTAAATCAGACAACATATCTTCTATTGGGTGTAAAACTCTCATGATTGCTGTTTCATCCCCTTTCTCCTTGTATAACCAATATGCATCTGCTAATTGCTGCATGGTTATTGCTTGACTCAGTTTAAACTCTCCAGAGGTCGGTCTTCTCAATTCCTTCAACTCAACTGGGGTATCAAGTAACAATCCAATATCTCTAGCCATTGTTCTAACATAGGTTCCAGCCTCACATTCAATGTGTGTTAAGACTGATGAACCATCAAAATCGAGAATTTCAAATTTTGAGATTTTTCTAGTTCTGACCTGAACTCTAACTGCAGAAATCTCGGGTGGAACGTTATACACCTTTCCTGTAAGCATAGCCATATTTTCTTCCAATTCTTCTCTTTCAACTTCCCTACCAAACCTAAGAAGGGCCAAATATGATTTGTCGTGAGTTAGAATCTTTCCAGTCAGTCTCATTGCTTTTCCAGATAGTAGTGGCAGCAATCCGGATGCAAATGGATCGAGGGTACCACCGTGACCGAGTTTTTCCAAGCCCATCATATCCCTCGCCCATGCACTAACCTGATGAGATGAGGGACCAGGGGACTTATCCAAGAGAATAAAACAAGACTCAAGCAATTGTTCAACATTTCTTTCACCCGGTTTACAACCATGGGAGGGTGAGGTTTTAGCATCCTTTTCAAGAATAATCATTTGGAATCCTCCAGTATTTTCAAGACTTCAGACAATACTTGTTCAGCATTCATATCTGATGCATCAATTATGTGAGTATAAGCGTCCTTATCTTCTGGGTTTATGCCATACATTTCAAGGAATCTTACCTTGTCTACGTTTGTTCTTTTTTTGTTATCAGAAATTGCCTGCTCAAGGGAAATGCCCTCTCTGACAACAACTCTCTGTGCCCTGGCTTCCTCACTTGAATGAAGCCACAGTCGCACACAATCAATTCCTAATTTATATGCCCACCATCCACACAAACGACTCTCCAGTACATCATAACCTTCGGGGTTTAGAAGGTGCTGCTTTAGAATGTCATCCAGCGACCTATCGACGCTTTCGTCTTCTGCGCAAATCTGTTCGAACTCAGCGAGAGATAAACCACGATTCTTTGCCTCACCTCGGAATATATCTCCTCCATTCAATGAAGTCCAACCTTTGTGTTGGCAGATTCCATTCACTAGCGTACTTGTACCGCTACCTGGGTGGCCAGAGATCGTGATTCGGGCCAATGTTTCACCGCCATTCGTGACGGCAGATCTTACACACATTCGTGCTTGGACCATCTCTCTCAACCATTGTACTGCCACATGTTGGACAGGCTTTGGAATTTGAAACTACCACTTTAGCATCAGATGCTTTAGAGGTGTTTTTCTTTTTTGGACCTGACCTCTTTTGTTCCGAGCGTCTTCTGCGTGAGTTAGCTTGGGAACTCTTTGCACCCTTTGGAGCGCTGACAAGATGTAGTAGTGGCTCTTTGAGCCTTTGGCCTTCCGCAACAATCGGGTGGGTTCTGTAGCGGATTAACTTCAGGTGGCGGTCTACTACCCTACCGAATGGTGCTGACATGCAAATGTAAACTGCAATCCATGCAGGGAAAAACAGGAATTTACCTGTTTCTAGATTCCACTCTGGAGACCAGGGGAGTGAGACATAACTGACTCGATAGTCACCAACTGCGTTACCCATCCAGGAAAATATTGCGATAATGAAAATCAAAGTGAACATCATTGGTTTCATTGCACCCATTTGGACGCTCATCTGTTCAGGCATCATGTGCTGTTGAAGGGTTTGTGCTTTTTCCATCAGAATCGGGTCACGCCCAACCCTTGCTTCATTCATCATTTTGCGCACTTGGCTTTGCCTGTGACCAATGTGTGCTTGTGAAATCGGGTCCATGAAAAAATTACGCAATACAGTGTTCACAAACATCGAAATCGAACCTAAAATCAGAACGGTTAGAACGAACCATTTCTCTTCCGGCAACCAACCTGAAAGGAATGGGTCTGCATAGTCACCCATACTTGTCCTGATTCCTTCAGACATCAGCATGAAGGTCATGACAATCATGAACAAGAGCATGAACATCATCGAGCCTCCCGGTGGGGTAGGCGGTGGTGCAGATTGTCCGCTCATGCCCCTACGGGGCATACCTCATCGCTTGAACGTTGTCACTGTACATTGGGGCGAAGACCTCAAACATGCGGCTAATACTCGCACATCATGGCCGATGAAGATAGGGTATGGCAGCATTCACAACCAATGCCAATGCGTGGTTCGCCATGTGTAGTTAGTGAAGCAAATGCGATTGCATATACTTCGAAACTTCCAAACAAAAGCCGAATCTTCCTATTCTCAGATTCTGATAGAGCCGTCCCTGCAGATTGGGGATATATTGCCAGCGTTAGACCAGGTGTACCTCCCGAAGGTATCATGGCAGAAATTGATGCATGGCTTAGACAATACCCCGATGCATGGCTTGCTGTCGACATGAGAGTCGGAGTAATTCCTCCTGCTGTACACAATTTGGAAGAAATGCTACGCACATTCCCTCGTATCGTAATTATCATCGTTTCTGATGACACTAGGGACCATGACTGGCCTCGCTGGGAATACCCGCTGTGATCAGAAAGCAAATCCACAGGAACTGCAAGTTACTTCACTTGATGGATTAGATGCATTGCAAATCGGGCAATTCTTGGTGTCCGAATCCTCAGCTGCCTCTGTCTCCTCAGTAGCTACTTCCTCGGAAGGTGCTTCTTCTTCAGTAGGTGCTGCTTCTTCAGCAGGTGCTTCTTCTTCAGCCGCCTCTGCCTCTGGTTCTGCTTCTTCACCAGAATCGTCTGAACTTTCCTCTGACGACTCTTCTTCCTCAGATGAGGAAACCCAAGCAGCAGCGGCAGCTTCAATCTCAGCCTTCTTTAGATACTGATTGTCATCATCATCGAACTTTACAGCATGACGAACGAAATCATCTCTCAACGACTCGTCGATGTCGTTTGCAGCCATAATTCGCAGCAATACGTCTTCTCTCCACTTGAAACCTGCACCGGGCTCGTCTGAAGAATCACCGTCTGCTTCAGAATCTGAACTCGTATCTTCGGCTGTGGATTCTTCGCTGGATGATGCAGGCATGTCATCTTCGACCTCGTCACCAAATGTCACTCCATGGAACTGGTTCAGAACTTCAGCGTCAACTTCACCATCACCTTTGATTTCGAAAGAAACTTCTAGTCTCTCTCCCTTTTCGACAACAGGAATTGACCAGACGTTCTCATTTCCGTTTTCGGTTGAGGTGGAATCAAGAGTTACATCTTCTCTCTTGTTATTCCCTTCTCCTCTGACAATCCAATCCTTTAGTTCGAAGTTAGATGGAAGTACATCGTTGATGCAAACATCTTGCAGAGCTGTATCACCATTGTTCTCGAAGATAATTAAGACTTCATAACGACCTTTTCCACCCATTGGCATTACCGACTTACCTGCAGAGAAATTTCTGCGATTGTGTCTTACACGTACAATAGGAGCATCATCGACATCACGGGTGCAAACTGGCCCAAATCTTTCTGCACTAAATTCACATCGTGCTGGGCCAGCAACTGCTTCGTTGCCAGGACTTGGGTCTGGAGCAACTAATGGATAGGTAACTGTTAGACTCTTTCCTGGACCAAGTCCGATTGGGGTCTTTGTTCCAATTGTCATTGACAATGTATGGCCGTCACCATCTGGACTTCTCATTTCCTTTTCAATCGAGATTCCGTGGGCAATTTCCGCTTTGAATTGCTCTTCGGACATGTTATTACCACCTATCTTGACAGTAATGTCTTCAATCGCAGGCGCATCGAATAAGCCGGGTATATCATCTGTTAATCTAATCAAATTAATTGGGGAGGAACCATCATTCTTGATTGTTACAACCGCAGATAAGTCGTGCCTTCTATAGGAAGGAAGAACAGTCTTGGAATATTCCTTGGAAACATTTGCATCTAATACTTCTAAAGTCGATGCCTCAAGTTCGATTGTTCCCTCAGTGCTATGAGTTGCTCTAGGCAAAACAGTGTAACCTAAGTCCCAAGTGAAGTCTGGCTTCCCATTGCTTTCTACTGTAACTGTATCTGACTCCCATCGAGAGTCTGGCAGAACATCTTCAGCAACATCACTAATATCAAACAAGAGATCGTCGCTTCCTTTCATACTGACCTGAAGTTTGACTAGGTCAACAGTAAACGATGAACGGTTTTCGAAGATTGTCTTACATTCCCAGTTATCAGGCCTTTCTGATTCTACAGAATTGATGTAAGCAAATCCTCTACAGAAAGCATCTAATTCTCTGAATGAAAGAGTTGACAACGTTGCGTCTGCCTTGTATGTTGCACTTGCAACACCTGCGTTGATTGGCTTTATTCCATCTACGTGAATGGTTCCAGACAGGTTGAGTGTGTTGGTTTCTCCAGCCGCTAAGTGCCCTACATCCCAGGTTAGTGTTGAGCCTTCAATAACGGCACCACCGGTTGCAGTAATATCCAATTGACTTGGAACTTCTCTTGTGACAACTACGTCTGTTAATGGGACTCCTGATACGTTTTCAACCTCGAGTTCCATCATTATTGGACCGCCGTCTCCACCCTTTGAAACTGAAAGTGAACGCTCTTGTTCTCTATCTGGGTTCGTGTCCAATCTTTCTCTGAGAATCAGCATTCTGCTGTTCTTTACCTTGTATTTGGTTGAGAATTCTTTTCTTGATTCAAGTTCATCAACTTGTACGTGGTCTCCAGCAAGGTCTGTATTCAGCGTGTTATTGAGCATGACATCGATGTCGTAAATCCTGTCAGATTCGGAAGGGTTTCTGACTTTCAGAACTCCCTTTACGTCCTGTTTGATTATCTCTCCATCTGAGTTTAGTTTGGAGGTCTCTACCTCATGCAGTGAACCTTCTAATTTGTCCCCAGGGACATCATCGACATCGGCTGATTTTCTGATTTTAGCACCAGCTGCTACGAAGTCATCGCCCACTGGAGCAACTGGTGCAAGTGGATCTATCACTGGAATATCTGATTCTTCAACCGAAACTTCTGCCATTGGCGAAAGCAACGGGTCTGCAGCAGGAGCCGGAGGGGCAAGTAGTGCATCGGCTGCAACAACCTCTGTTGTTGGTGGGGCAAGTAAGTCCGCCGGCGCTTCTGGCATCTCAGGAGGCGCTGGTGGCATCTCTGGTGGGGCCGGTGGCATCTCTGGTGGAGCCGGTGGCATTTCAGGAGGTGCTGGTGGCATTTCAGGAGGTGCTGATGGCATTTCAGGAGGCGCTGGTGGCATTTCAGGAGGCGCTGGTGGCATTTCTGGTGGAGCCGGTGGCATCTCTGGTGGAGCCGGTGGCATCTCTGGTGGAGCCGGTGGCATCTCTGGTGGAGCCG
>WTIA01000098.1 GCA_011522915.1 Methanobacteriota archaeon | reverse complement strand
GAATCCGAAAGCATCGTACTTCTGTGCGAATGTGTAAATCATAATTGGTACAATGATAATTCCCATTGCGTGAGAACGTCTGATTCCTATTCTCGGTGGCATCAATCCAAGGATTGTTCCAATGATTAGAACTCCAATTCCTATCCAGCCACAAGACAGCCATACCAAGGCTGTAATGAATATGATTACACCCATAACCATCGATTGCAAAGGTACTGCCTCGTGAAGTTGAAGAATTCCTTTTCCAACATGGCGCATCAAAGGTACAGCGATTAATCCTGCAGCAATTGTAAGTGCTAGCAGACGAATGAAGTCTGTAGTTGGGTGTAGGCCACTCCAAGTATCAACAGGGTACATCTGCTTTAGAGCGAGGGTTGCACCAGAACGAGATCTTCCAATAATGTATAGGAAACCAAGAACCATTACTGTAACCGCAGTGTTTGTTGCTGAAAGCAGAGCAATAACTTCCAAGTCTTGCTTTTGGTGAGGGCTTTCTCCTTCACCAGCAGCTTCAGCACGAGCCAAAGCCAACAATTCTTCATCACTTAGTTGAGTTAACTGACGGGTTTCCCAGTCGAGCCCAACTCCCTCTTTGCCCTGAAGTTTAGCAGCAGCATTCCTACCACCCATCACCAGAACAGTTGCTTGTGCAGCAGTCATTCCAGGCAACACTCCCATTGCAGCACCTGCACAAGATGATAGGAAGCAAGGAACAATCAGTGGGCCACTTGGTGGTAATTCCCAGTCCTCTTTTTGAGGTGGCAACTCAGAGGTTGTAGCATAGATGTCGAGAAGGTTAGCAATACCGAAAAGCCCGCCTAATGCAGGAAGAAGTAATCCAGCACCAGGCATTCCCACCGGTGAGGTGACTGGGAGGTTGAACACACCCCATCCATACAATCCTGCGAGCAGGAAGAAACTGGTTGCTGCAATATATCCGGCAAATCTTGAATCATTTCCTAACTTCCCACCTGTTATTTTCTGCAGCCACAGCGGGAAATCGAGACGAGTGGTTTCCGTTGCAATTAGCAGGATAGAGATTGAAAGTAATACCCAAGGCAAAGCTCCTCGAAGTGCTTCATACCAACCTAGTTCAGGACCGAAAGCAATCCTTGCAGCAACAATTAGTGGCAAGGACAGAAATAATCCAAGTTGGCTTCCTCTAGCAGAGTACGCAACTCCTTTGGGAGCATTTCCTGAAAGTAACATTCTGTGACCGGGTAGCAATGCTAGCGCTGTATCCGCCCCTGGTGCTCCGATTAATGCCGAGGGAATATAGCCGAGGAAAGTATGCACAACACCAGTTGCTACGATAATTCCGGCTGCAGCGGAAAGTGGTATTCCGATTGCTAGTAAAGCAGGCGAAATTCCTAGTAAAATTAGAGCGACGTTGTTAACGTGAAAACCGGGAATAAGTCCTGTCAAGGAACCGATGCACACACCTATGAACAAGGCGGCCAGCATCCAACCCAATTCTACGAAGAACGCTTCCATCAAATCACCTAAGCGTCTTCAGCATCATCTGCTATTCCGTTTCCATCATTATCGGTAACATCAGCATCATCAAGCACGTAATAATGTGCAAGGTTGACATTGTCTGCCATTTCAATCAGTCTACCAGTCCATTTCAGAGTCTTACCTTCATTCTGGGAGTTTCCTTCATAGATCGAGTTTGATACAACATTGATTCTGATTTTCTGTTCTCCACCTTCCTTTTGAAGATAGGTTTCATTGTCAATGATAACTAAATTTCCTGTAATGCTTGTTACCTTATTCAGGTCATAGAATTCGGGAGGTCCATCGGTCAGGTCGTAATTATTTGGTGCAGGCGGATTTCCAACAAAGTTGATATTGATAACATTGAGTTGTAATTCCGGTGGGTTGGTTTCCCACTTCATTGTTACAGTTGCAGAGATTTGTTGTCCATCCTCGAGCCAACCAGAATGCATTCCTAGTGGGATATATGCATCGAATTTTGTCAGTGTATTTGGATAAGGAGCGTTAGCGATTATGACCTTTGTATCGCCGTCGTTCTTCATTAAAGTCGAGCCTGAAATTACACCGGTGATGTTGAACTCAGTTCCATTTTCAATGTCTGCAAGTGATTGACTTGGATCACTTGCAAGTTGATTGAGTAAATCTTCTGCTCCAGTTACATCGCTTAGGCCGGATTCAGTATTGCTGCCTACGTCAATACACCACATGCCTTTTGCGCTGGACCAAGATAGCCTGCCAGTAATTGATTTTGTCTGACCCTCAAGTCCAGATATATCTCCTGCATTCAACAAGCAAACTGCCAATGTAGCGTCTTCTGAGATTACATTACTACCATTTATTTCTCCAACTAATTTGACCAGATTATCAGAAGAGAATGACCAAGATTCGTAATTCGACCAGCCAATAGTGGTAGGTACCGGCTCGTGTGTCCTTACTACCCGAACCTCTGGGCCTTGAGTGTGAATTGACCACCTTAGCTCTCTTTGTTCGTATTGTACAACGGCTGTGACCTCGACTTTTTGGCCAGACTCAAGCCATTGTCCAGGTGCTGAGTGAATCACCATTCTCATTTGGTGTTCACTATTTCCATACTCGGGATGGTCGCCCAAATACAAAGCGGTGAACGTTGAATCAGGGTTGACCGATTTTGATAGATATCCGGTTAGAGTGAAGGTCTGACCAAGGTAGTCATCTGGGTTAGCAGCAATAGTTGAGATTCCAATTTCCTCTGCTTCAGGGGTATCAGAATCACTCCATGAAAGGGCCCCACCACCAAGTGCTTGCAGCCAAATGCGTCCTTCATATTCAATGACATCTCCGGTTGCAGTAACCGTTGTCCCTAGCATTGGAATGTCTCCATAGCGATACCATCGCAGTTCAGCGACACCGGTTTCATCTTCAATGATGATGTCAACACGATTGTCACCAGATGAATATGGGTCCTCAACCCAAGAAATGACGGTACCCTTTACAGATACAACCTCGTTATGATGTTCTACTAGGTCTTCGATTAAAACCAGTTCAGGTTCGCGAACCATTGCATATGCATTCATAGCTGCAACCATCAATACAGACAAAGCGAACATAACCCAAAGCCTCTGTCCTCTAAGTTCAGGACTATCGTCTAGAAGTCTGTCAATAACGGCTGAAATACCACCGCTTTCAACTTCAGATTTGTGTTTATCGACATACTCGCTATGTTCGATTTTACCATCCGAATTAGCGTCATATGTTTCGAATACTGCGTCGACGTCCATCTCCATGTTTGCCTCGTCAACCATGTCTTCGATTTCTTCTTTCTTTGAGTCACTGTCATCCGACTGCGCACTCTCGCTCATGGCCTTGCGAGTTGCTCTAAATCCATATCCCTTCCGTAGGGAAAGGACTTGATATTAGATGTGAGAGCGCCCAGCATGAGGGACCGAGTGGTACGTGATGAAATTCATCGCGATATTCTCGTGCCAGCACACATTGCAAAGTTGATCGATACCCGGGAATTCCAAAGATTGCGTAACATTCAGCAACTCGCAACATGCCACTATGTTTTCCCCGCTGCAACCCACAATAGATTCTCTCACAGCCTCGGTGCATACCACCTAGCAAGGGTGCTTTGTGAACATCTTTCAGAAGTTCAACCAGGTATAATTTCTGATGATGATGCGGAACTTGTTTCCATCGCAGCCCTTCTGCACGATATTGGGCATCCCCCATTTTCGCATCTTCTTGAAACCGACAAAGTGTTTGCAAATTTCCACAGTCATGAAGACTGGGGCAAAATGATGCTAGAATCCAAGGAAACTGAAATTGGTATTGCGATTAGAGAAGTACTTGGCGATGAACGAACATCTCGCTTGTTTGCACTATATTCAGGCGCAGATGAGCATGATGGGAAAGCGATTTCTCCATTTTTGAAAGAAATAGTAAGTAGCCAATTAGATGTTGATAGAATGGATTACATGATTAGAGACCAAGCAAATTCTGGTGCACAAATTGGTGGTTTCGATTCAGCAAGGGTAATTCGTGCTCTAAGAGTTGGTGAAAACGGGCATCTTTATGCAAAACAGTGGGGTCTTCCTGCGATTGAAGCTTATCTCGTAACCAGATATCATCTGTACAACCAAGTATATTTCCACAAAGTGAACCAACTTACTCAGGAGTACTTGGTAGGAGCACTTTCACGCGCAAGAGAATTAGCGAATGAAGGCAAATTAACACTTAGTGAACCATTGCAGAACATGCTTTGCAATGACGAACTTACCGTTACACAATACGTGCGTCTGACCGATGCAGACATCAACAGCGCGATGATGGATTGGGCAGACAGTACTGATGATATTTTGTCTGGTTTTGCTCGTAGATTGGTGTCTCGAAGAGATTATCACAAGTCGATTAGAATTGGTGAATTGACAGCAGAGATGAGTTCCGTTGTAATTCCAAAATTACTGCCCGTACTAGAAAATGCAGGGTACACAGATGCAGATATTATCACCGCATCAATCAAGAAAAAAGGATACATGCCATATAGCCAGGGCATATTGCTCGAGGACGGCAGAGATGTTGTCGAGCACTCACCTCTTATTCGAAGCCTGACTTTGTCATCTGAGCAGGCTTTGATATTCATTCCCGAGGAAGTTAGAGATGAATGTGAGAGAGTTGCGCGTGAAGTGATTAAACCATCACAATCAAGACTACCAACCTTGTGAGAGTGTTCGCTACGGACCTGTAGCTTAGTTGGTTGGAGCACCCGGCTCATAACCGGGCGGTCGTGGGTTCAAGTCCCTCCGGGTCCACTTTCATTGTCTTGGTGCTGCGTTTTGAGTTCTTGCAATGCTTATGATTCTAGGCATTTGCCCCTATGAATTGAAACGTGAGACCGCTTCGCACAACCATGGACGAGAGGTTACAGAACATATTGATGCAACAAGCAATTGTTCTAAATCAAAAAGTCGAGTTGACTAACGCTTTGATTGGTATAGACCGTGGTAACAAATATACTGTTCATTCCCCCGATGGAACAAAACTAGGTCAAGCCGCTGAAGTCGGCGGAGTTGGTGGATTTTTGTTGCGTCAATTATTCAATAATGCTAGATCAGCTAATGTAAAAGTCTTTGATAATGAAGGTGCAGAAATTGCAGAAATGAAAAAACCATTCAAATTCATATTTTCGGAAATGGCCGCAACAATTGGCGGTATGGAAGTCGGTAG
This sequence comes from Methanobacteriota archaeon, assembly GCA_011522915.1. Taxonomy (GTDB): domain Archaea; phylum Thermoplasmatota; class Poseidoniia; order Poseidoniales; family Poseidoniaceae; genus MGIIa-K1. The sequence continues at coordinate 3,223 of WTIA01000098.1, read as the reverse complement.
AGCAAAGAGAACAACTTGGATTGGCAGGAATTACACAATCAGTGTTCAAGGAGTTCCAACATTTACAATTTCTAGCAGTTTATTCCAATGGAAGAATTTCAAGTTTGATGTCATGAAGGGCGGCGTCCATGTTGCTAGAATCATGAAAAGGTATGAGGGTGCATTGAAGATGATTTTTACCCAAGCTGACACTTTCACACTCGAGTTTATTGACAGCAGTCTTACACTTGAAGAAAGGCTAACTTTGTTCGCTACCACGATTTTGATAGACTTTGATGTCTTTGAACAAAAGTGATTTATCTACTCATGTAAGCAAGGATTGCTTCTGTTTTCACCAAGCCAAAGTTGTGTGAATCTTCACTCGCTAAAGGATCGGGATTATCTCCCTCAACAAAATATCCATTTTCAGAAATAGATTTTATTCGTTTTACACAGGTAACTGCATTCTTGAAGGGGTGCTCGAATACAATTAAATCTCCTTTTGTAATCTCTTGTCCAGTGTATTCTACACAAGTGATTATCTCACCATCACTGTAGGTTGGCCACATTGAGTCGCCCTTGATTTTTACATTCAAGATGCGCGAATCCATGGGACTTCACGGCCCTTAACCGACCAGAACATGTGGTGGATTGCCTCTATGGCATCCATCAGTTCTTGTGCGTGGTCTGCTGATACTTCGACCTTGCATGCCGAACACAACTTTGCTGCGTTCCAAAATGTGTCATGTAAGTCTGGGTTTGCTTCTAGGTGCTGAGGTTTGAAGAAATCGGTCCACAATACCAACAATTCATCTTTGCACTTTTGTGCTTCTTCTTCCTTAATGGCAGCATATCTGCTCATTGTGTTTAGGTAGGTTGCAGTATTGCATTCGCTACCATGGCTTTCCTCTAGTGCAATCATCTTCTTAGTCATTGATTGAACCGCTTCTCCCGCCACTCTTGCGCTCGCTGGGTCGTAAACGCCACATGGTCCGTCACAATGTGCTTCTGCTTCGATAGTAAATTCGATTGTCATAAAATCCCCTTACAAATGCGCCAAGAGGCTTAGGCATATCAAGATGTGCCCGAACGCCAAAGCAAGTCAGTTAAGCCTTTTTCTTAAGGCAAGTCCCCAAAATGGTTATGAGGGTCGAGAATGTGGCTAAGAATACAGGTGATACTATGAAGGCTCTACGACGCTGTTTGTTAATACTCGCAGTTTATTTCGCTAGCACCCTAGTTGTTGCAACACCGGCTGCCGCTCAGGTGTCTGTTCCAGCGGTCGATTTACAGTGTTTATCTCCAAATCCAAGTGGTGCCGTTGACGTTCCAGTTTATCCTGGTGCAACACTAACTGGCTTTGCAAACTGCCGTGTTACTAACCCTAACTCCTACGTTGAGAGAATCCAAATTCAAGTCAATGCCGACGGACTTGTAGTAGCTGCACCCGGTACCATCACATTAGCACCTAACGGTGAATCAGAATTCCAGACTACGGTTAGAGCAGACCAAAGAATGACAATGTCTGGCCGCAACCTAGAAGTTACCGCAACAGTAGTCGAGGCAAACGGTGCACCGCCTCCAAACATTGCTGAATCTAAAGTTCAGATGATTATCAACATCCTACAATTTAGTAGGCTGCAAGTTGAGGCTACTGAGCCTTTCCTACAATTGTCTCCAAAGACAGATCACAACTTTGAGTTCAAAGTTTACAATCAAGGAAATTGGGCTGACAAGTTCATTGTTGGTGTTACCGATGAGTCTAGAGATAAATTAGAAGAAAAAGGATTCCAAATATCCATCCCTCTGGTATCTGTTGAAATCGAAGGTATGGCTGCTCCACAAAAAGTACGTGTAATGGTCAGAACACCAAAGAACCAGGGATGGACAGACGAATATCACACCCTAGAATTCCAAGCTGTGTCTGAATTCAGTTGCAGATACGAAATCAGTGGATGCAACTCCATGGCTCAGATGATTACAATCTACGTGCGTGGTGTATATCTGCCAGGCTTTGAACTAATTCCATCACTTGCTATGCTGGGAATGGCGGCTGCAGTTATTGCACGCAGAGGCATGGATGAAGATGACGACGATGATGAAGCCGAATGGCGTGAATCTGCGCCCGGTCTTTGAACAAGACTATTGTAATAGTCCGATTATTGACCCGTATAGGGGTTGATTTGATAACCTAGCACAACGCGTATATGTGTTGTACAGAAACAATTGGTGATTGTGATGAGTGGTTTACTGGACAAAGCAAACAAGGCAGCAGAAGAAAGTGAAGAAGTTGCAGTAGTCGATGCAGTGGTGGAAGATACTGCACCGACTGGTTTCCTAGATGCCGCTTCTGGCAATGAAAATGGATTGAACATGGATGCTCTTAAGTTCCAAATTGGAGCAGTTGTTGGTTTCATTATCACTATGATGTTAATTTTCTTCACGGACACTATAATCTTGTTCGGTGATTTTACCATTGATGATTTATTCGTTCCAGGTGTAATCCTGTGGTGGTTAGTATTCAACGGAGATGACCTAAAGAAACAAGAATACGATGTTAAGAAATTAGGGATCAGTGCTGGAACGTTCATTGTTGTAACTGGCATGATTGCAGGTGTTGCAATCTTTAGTGCATCTAGCAGTGGTGTGACTATTGCCAATGTCGAGTACGATGGGGATGATGATGAAATCGACCTATCCTTCTATGGTCCAAAGGGAGCGGATTACACGATTGAGGTACTAGTGGATGGCAAAGTTGAGTACACTCACGATGCAACAATTAACATTGACAAAGGCAGCCACTCAGTCTCTTTAGATGATTTCTGGAAAGGAAACTCAGAAGACATGAACGGCAAGGAACTGATTGAGTACGAAATTAAGGTGACATCTGGAGATGAAACGGATTCAATGAGCTTCAACGGTATAATGAACAGAGAAATCGATACGGCATTCATCAAGGTTTTAGAAAAATTCGACAATGACGGAGATAATAGAGTATACGAGGGCGTATATGTTGAAATGATCGTTGGAATGGGTAACCCTGATTCAAATTTCGACTTTGGTAACGGAGTATTTTCTGGAACCGAACCAAAGACAATCGCCTCAGATTGGGAAGCCTCAGTTCGTATTTTAGGAGGTGCGCCTGACGCAGAAGAATACTCAATTTCTGCAGATGAAGGAATATCCAGTGGTTACGGAGATTTTAATTTCAATTGGGTTTCTTTGCATCCTAACGGTGGTTACC
>WTIA01000096.1 GCA_011522915.1 Methanobacteriota archaeon | reverse complement strand
CTTCTTGAAGCATCCAAATGTCCGCATCAATCTTCTCAACAAATTTGTCGAATCCCTTACGGATTGCCGCCCGAATCCCGTTGACGTTCCAAGTGACTATTCGCATAGTGGGACTTTGTTCTAGACGGTGCTTCAAATCATCCCATCAGAAAGAAGCCCTCTAGAATCTGTGAGAGTGATGGAATTGTTCTCGCGCCTAGTGATAATGTGAGACCTCCAACCTGACACTCTCTCGTCTAGCAAATCCTCGATTTTTGAAACCCCGCCAGAGAGAGCGATGCATGAGAAGTGACTCATTCCTGGCGCTTTTTTAGGATGGATTGCAGCCAAATCCAGAATGGCAACATCACCTTTAATCAAACCATGTAGTCCTTTCAATGGCCTATTATCCAGCACTACATCTAGAGTGGAAACTTTCACAGGCTCACCTATTGGAGAGCCATCGCACATTTTCACTTCATCTGCCTCTATTTTCATGCCTTTGGATGTAATTACTCCTCCATCATAGGTACCTGTTATCTTCATACCTGTTTGAATTGGAACTCCTACCTCTTCCAATGTGGATGCTAGGCGGCCTATGAGTCCTGACCAACCTTCTCCAACAACACATAATTTGCCTTTCAATAAGGCCTGCTTCCTCTCTGGAATGTCTTGTCCCCAGCCAGATATTAGGCGCAAGGCTTCCTCTCTTATTGGATCCTTACCCATTTTTAGATTCAAGATTTCCTTTGGATCATTGATTGGATAAAGTTCACCATGGCCAACTATCAGCACTTTATTTGGTCTAATGGGTCTTAAGGAAGGTTTTACCTTGCTTACTTTCTTGACCATTTTGTGTAATTCTCCGCCTTTCAATAGTAGATGTGGACCGTGTTCTAATTGGTGTCCAAAGGACTCTTGACTCGTCCCACGCCCCCCTATTCGCTTTCTTTTTTCGACAATGAATACCTGGTTTTTTGCGAGATGTTCACGCGCTGCAGTAACGAGCCCTTGAATGCCCGCGCCTACAACAAGAACCCGCTTCATGGCAGGCCCACTAGGTGCATAACCATCAAATCCTCGCACCCGCAGCGGATTTTATGCCCGACAATAGTCCACCCCCTCATGATAGGGGCAAGGTATTGTGGGATGCTTCAGAAGGAGCAAGCAGAATGCTAATTTCAAGCATAGATAGGTGGACTAGTGCCCTGCTTGCAGACGATGGAATCGATATGCCCTTTATGGGCGGGACTGGTGAAGTTGAAGCAACGATTATTGCAAAAAGCAGCGGAATTCTTGCTGGGTGTGCAGCCGTCGACCACATGCTGCAAATTTGGGCTGGCAGCTTGCAAATCTCTTGGAGCCACGGGGAAGGTAGAAGTATTGGTGCAGGCGATGAAATTGCAACAATAAGAGGAGACAAGGAAGCAATTTTGGCCCTCGAGAGAACTATACTCAACATTTTAGGACAACTTTCCGGAATCGCTACCGAAGCCAAGAAATGGTCTTCTAAGGCACCAGGACAAATCGCTTGCACACGCAAGACGATTTGGGGGTTGCTGGATAAGTGGGCTGTCCATCTTGGCGGAGGCCTAACTCATCGACTGTCGAAACAAGATGCTAAAATGGTAAAAGAGAATGACTTAGCCGTGATGCATCCAGAACTTGACAGCAATGGGGCAAGGATTTCGAAATTCCTTTCCGATGTCGACCCCAGCGAATGTGGGGCGTTCTTAGAAGTAGAAGTTAGAGAAGAAAAAGAGGCGATTATGGCTGCCTTCACTTGGTCTGAAAAGAGAATGATTGACGGCTGCGATAGGCTAGTAATTATGCTTGACAATTTTGACCCTGAAAGATGTAAAGCAGTTGCTGATGAACTTTCTGAAATGGGCCTGAGAGAACATGTTGTTCTGGAGGCAAGTGGTGGAATTTTACTTGAAAATCTCGAGGATTGGCGTGAATGTGGTCTTGATGTGCTTTCAACAAGCACAATTAATCGCGGTACGACGCCCCTTGATTTGTCTATGTTAATGAATGAAAACTGAGGAATTAGTATGAATGAAGAAGAATTTGTTGTGGACCCAAGTCACCCTAGATACGAGTCTTTGGCGATTAGGAAAAAGGTTGCTGACGCAGGGAAAAAAGGAATGCTTGCTGATTCAGCAATGATTGCACATGGCAGAGGTGAAGCGTTTGATTACCTTCTAGGAGAACAAACTATTCCATCCGCATTAGAAGCAACTAGAGAGGCTGCTGCTAGACTGGTTCGTGCCAGAAAACCAATCTTATCCTTGAACGGAAACGCAATCGCACTTGCAGGTCAAGATTTCCTAACCCTTGCAAGTCAACTAGATTGCCCTATTGAAATCAATATATTTTATCGAACACCTGAAAGGATGGGTGCATTGCTTGGCCATCTAAAATTGCTCAATACGAAATTGGGGCTTGACGTGGAAATTCTGGGCGGCATTCCGGATGCGAGAATTCCTGGGCTAGAAGGGCCTAGGGGCGCATGTCAAAGCAATGGAATTTTCGAAGCTGATACAATTCTGGTTCCACTTGAAGATGGCGACAGATGTGAAGCGCTCATTGCTATGGGTAAAGAAGTACTAGTAATCGACCTAAACCCTCTATCTCGGTCATCAAGAAGAGGTACTGTTGCTATCGTAGATGAAGTGACTAGGGTCGCAAAGAATCTTATACAGATGGTACCACAAAAGCCAGAACCTACTCAATGGAATAACAACCAAGCTCTACAATCTGCACTAAATCATATCACGCATGGTATGGCTAACAAATTTGAGTGAATTCAAAGTTCACTCAACTTGGCGCTCAGAATGCTGCTGATTGATTCACCAACTTGGCTGCAGGATGCTGTTCCTCCAAGGTCGTAAGTAAGTGATTTTCCATCTCTTAGGTGGTCAGCAACACTTTCATCGATTAGGTTTGAAATGGTAATTAGTTCGTCTTCTCCATTCTTTCTACCCAACCAATCAAGCATCATTTGAATTGAGTTAATGCTCGCAATCGGATTGACTTTGTTTTGGCCCGCATGCTTTGGAGCACTGCCGTGAACGGGTTCAAAGAACGCATGATTATCTCCAACATTACCCGAAGCTGCCATACCCATACCTCCTTGCAGAACTGCTCCTAGATCAGTAGCAATATCTCCAAACATGTTTGAAAGAACGACCACGTCATAGTACTCTGGTGTCCTTGTTATCCACTGCATGAATGCATCAATATAGCCGTGGTCTGTACCGATTGTAGGATAGGATTTTGCAACATTGTCGAATACTCTGCGGAATAATTGACAACCTCTTGTTACGTTGCTTTTGTCGATACAAGAGACTCTGCTTACCCCATCAGAGGGCGCCCCATTGCGCGATGTTGCGATATCGAATCCCATTTTCACGAGTCTTTCTGTACCCTTGGATGATATTGGCCTTGGGTCGTATGCGACCTCTCCTTCCAAACCGGGGAATGTCATTTCTGGAGGGGTGTATTCCTCTCTGCCCAAAGCGCGATCTGCACTTCTCCTGAGTAATGCATGGTACAGTCCCTCAGTGTTCTCCCTCAATACCGTCATGTCAACCATGCCTGGCTCCCATATCTGTGTGAATTTACCATGGACCTTGTGAGGTACTCCTTCATAGAGTTTAATCGGTCTGACATTTGCATACAAATCTAGTCCTGCTCGCATGCCCAATATCACCGAACCACCGGCAAGGTCGCCATTTGGTAATCTTGCACCAGGGTGACCTATTGCGCCGAGGAAAATTGCATCGGCTTCATCACGACAAAAATCGAATGAGCCCTCTGCCCATTCTTCACCGGTCTCCTTGTAATGTTGTCCGCCACAAGGAATCACAACCTGCTCAAATCCGTGATTTGTGTGAGCTTGCACCGTGTCAAGAATCCGCGTCGCTTCAAGTGCGACTTCTCTGCCAGTTCCATCCCCGGGCAAGATTGCGATGCGGTGGTCGCTCATACCCGTGGCAAAAGGCGCACCTACATGAACGCGCCCCCCGAATAATTTCGCTGGATTTGGAGGCCTGTATCCACTGGAGGTTTAGATGGTGGTAATCAAGCGCGCAGTGTCGCAGTGTTGCAATCGAAGCCTACCTTTCCATTCATGGTGTACCTTTATGGAGCGCCACTACACAGACTAACAGCATGGCTGAGGATAGTCGAGACAAATCTGAGGAAAAGGTTCGTGTCGAACAAATGCCAGCGGCTGTAAAACGGCTTGTAGATGCTATGATAGGTGTTAATCCAGATTTTAAAATCGAAGAGTGGTTGATAAAAAAAGCAAATCAAGATTTAGCATTGTTAGAATTGGATATTCAGAGAGAAAAGTTGCAACTAGAGCAAAGAATTCACAGATTGGAATCATTAGCGAATAGGTTGGGAATTGAGGATATACGAGAAATTCCGAAGGGGCAAACCAACTTATTCGACTGCTTTGATATCCCTGCTCCACTCAAACACCTAACAAACCGCATTGAGGAAATTGTCGAAGAAGAGCCGCATCCCGCTGGAACATTCATCAATCTACTACCGGATGATGGTTGCGATGACCCCTTGCTTGCTGTAACTGCACAAATGATGTTGATTATCGCACAAGAAAAAGTTGGAAGAGGTGCTAACTATGTTGAGTTAGACGAGTTATTCCAAGCTTTGACCAATAATGGCATTTCTCCAGATGAATGCAATGAAGCACTAGACCATTTATTGATCACTGGACAAATCCACGAAATCGATGATGATTGCTTCGTCCCTGATGAGTGATTTCGTGGGACCCCGTGGACTCCCTGCTGTTCTTCAATATATATCGGACACATATAATTAGAATGATGGGCCTAATACGATCCGCATTTTTTGGAGCATGTAGTTGGTGGATATTGATTCTACTAGATGTTAAGCCCCCAGTGGCTGCAGCAATCGGTATCTCAGCGGCTTTTTTCACCGAATCGATGATACAGTCTAATTTGAAAAGTCATTTGAGGCATAAAGCAACCTCGCTTCAAAGTGAACTAAATATCGCAATTGGACAGTTGACTGATATGAAAAGGGCTCTAGATTTGACTACGAGTGACCTACGAGATGCTTTAGACGAGTTACATCGAAGAGACGCAATTGGGAGTCCTGCTGCTCGAGAATTGCTTGCACGGCAAGAAGAAGCGATGGAAGCTCAGAAAACCGCATTAGAGGTTTCCTCTGACCGTTCGTTCGAGACACTAGAATCTCTTGAGAGAATGATAATATCTCAAGGTGAGCAAACAGCAAGAGTCCAAGAGGTTCTTTCCATGGTGCTAGAAAAATTAGCATTGGAGCCGCGTCAACACATAAGCATGCGAGATTCTGTACTCACGCAGGAGAATAGTTCAACACCTTCCATGACTGACGATATCTTGTCTCTGATGGGATAGTGGTATCATGCACGGGTCGATGAGAGAGTTGCTGCGACTAAAATTACGCAGCAAGATATACTCGCCTTTCATCATACTCGGGATTATTTCAATCGCTATTTCGATTGTATTAGGTTTAGGTGAAAATGACCCTTTGGCTTTCGGTAATCATTTCTATCTTTTGTTTGCAGGAATTGTGATGGTTTTCACTGGCATTTTGCTATACCAAAACGAAGAAGTGTTTGCTCAAAAATACGACATGACTCACCTCCTGGACATTGATGATAAAGAAGAAAGATATCAAGCATATCTTGAACATCTATCTGAATGGATTGCTAGTGATATTGAGGAAATCAATCCAACTAGAACTAGGGGTTCAGATCCTGCAGGACCGGATTGGGGGAAAACGGATTTCAAATTAGGACACAAACCTGAACGGCGCGATGCTATTATTGAAGGTGCAAAATATACTGGCATGGAAGGTGATTTGACCTCAACTGAGAAGATGGTCGCAGATGCAAATACCAAGTATGCAACTATGGCTCAAAAAAGATGGGAGGTCTCTGAATCCTCAGACCCGGACCTCATCGAATATGGGGTTGAAAGATTGGGAGACTTGGTAAGGACTGATTATTTTGACAAAAACGCCGAAGAAGGGGTTTTCTCAAAAGTTGCAAATCCTGATGACGAGACCAGTTGATACAATAAGCAAACACGGTCAGGAAGGTAGGATGAAAGCCATAATTGTGGCAGGAGGTCACGGGAGTAGACTTTATCCTATGACTAAATTTACTCACAAAACACTGCTCCCACTAGGTGGAAGGCCAATCATCGATTATGTACTTTCTACAATTCGCCACTCAGGAATAAATGACATCACAATAATTGGAAACAAATTCATAAACAAAATTCGAGAGTATGTCGGAGACAGTGTCAATTACGTATTGGAAGTTGAGCCCAATGGTGTTGCAAACGCCTTACAGTTAGCTAGAAGTGGAAATGAAAATTGCCCACTTTTGATTTGGTTTTCCGATAATATCACCAACATGGATTTGAGGGATACGGTTGGGAATTTTACTAGTGGTGCGGTTTTACTTTCAAGAGAAGTCGACAATCCTGAAGACTTCGGAATTGCAATCTTAGATGATGGAAAAATTGTAGATGTGGTCGAAAAGCCACAAGACGATTTTGGAAATCTGGCAATAGGAGGGATTTACATTTTTGACGAAAAATTCTGGCCGCGTCTAGATTCTGTGCAGCATTTAGCCAATTTTTCTATTTCTGACCTTACTCGACAATATATTGTAGAAGGAGAGGCTGAAGTTATCTCGGTAGGCGAGAATACTTGGATTGATTGTGGAACTCCCTCCAGTCTAAACAGGGCAGCAAAAATGGTCGAAATGGGAATGTTTGAACTAAGGGGGTGATGTATTTGCGAATCGGAATTATCGGTGCTGGAGTTGTTGGGAGTACTATCGAACACTGCTTTGGTGACGTTCACGAAATTTTTGTCCACGATCCATTGCGAGGCACCTCTATTTCTGATGTAATTGAAAACTGCAACATGGCATATATCGCTGTGCCTACTCCTTCAAAAGACGACGGGTCATGCGATACAAGCATTGTTGAGAATACGCTCAGTGAATTACCTGATGGATTTATTGCAGTAATCAAGAGTACTGTTATTCCTGGAACTACGGTAAAATTACAGAAGAAATTTCCAAATCTAAAAATAGCCTATTCACCAGAATTTTTAGTCGAAAGACAACGGTTGGTTGATTTTGCAAATCAGAAAATCCTCGTTGTTGGAACCGAGCACAGTGATGTTGCCGAGATTGTATTCAAGCAACACAAAGATGCTGGAGTATTAATCGGGGACAATACCTTCCACGTAAGTTGTACAGAAGCTGAAATGGTGAAATACACAAAAAACAATTTTTATGCTCTTAAGGTAATTTTCGCAAATCAAATGCATGACTTGTGCGAAGCAATGGGTGTTGAATGGTCTATTATTCGTGAGATAATTACCACTCCTCAAGACCAGCCAATCGGTGAGTCGCATCTTGAGCCAATCATGGGATTAATGCGCGGGTTTGGAGGTAAATGCTTACCAAAAGATACCTTGGCATTGAGAGAGCTAGCAAAGAAACTCGGTGTCGATTATCAATTGCTAAATGCAATGCAAATTGACAATAATCGTCTTCGGCAAATTCCTACGGGCAAATCATCTGACGTGATTTCGGAGGATGATTGATGTTAGGAGAACACGGAACTTTCCGCAGATATGTCCTAACTGCCATGGTCAATTTTCTAGCGTTTTACCTAATTTGGGAATTATTTGTATTGATTCTACCTGAGGATAATTACTGGCCTACTGTAGCATGGGCTATTGCATGGTTTCTGGGTTCTCTCCAAGCGCACTGGACTCATAGGATTTGGACCTTCGACTCGCATCGCGATATCAAATGGACAATCCCCACAACAATGGCTCTGTACACAATTGGCGGTGTTGGTTCCACTGCATGCTATTACGTTGGAACCGTGTCATGGGGATTCAATGAAAGAATTGTATTTCTAATCAATTCGAGCATTTGGGGGTTCTTGAATTACTTAGGCCAAAGGGAAATTGCATTCAAAGAAGTCAGTATTTCTCTCCCTTCAGAAACCGAATGATTTTCCTAAAAAACCCTAATTCTGGTTTTTCTGCTAACCCAAGGCGCCAATCTAATTCTCCTGCTCTGTCAAATTTGATTACATCATCATAGCCACCAATCCATTCACCATTGATGAATATCTGCGGAATTTTCTTTGCGCCGTTGGTACGAACTGAAAATTCTAAATCGGTTTTCCTAGACTTTCCTAGTCGCTTTTCGGTATATTGAACTCCTTTTGTGTCGAAGTATTGCTTTGCATTGACACAAGAAGGACACCCCTTATTCGTGAAAATCTCTACCTCGACCATGATATAACGCTGGGATTTTCCCATTTGAATTGCTCGTTTACAGCGTGGGATTCAAGTCCTACGGCGCGCACGCTTCTCTCATGCTGCCTGACACGGTGCACAAATTGCCACAGTCCGAGAGATTCGCATACGCACGACTACTCGCATACATGACGCGTGTAGACAATGAATTGACTGTAGAAGAAATGGCTATGTTTGAACAAAGACTGGGAACTGCCTTGCTTTCGCCTAAACAAAGACAAATGATTAGAGCCGACTTGAAAAACCCGCCATCCCTTGAGGAATGTCTTGCCGACCTCGGAGATGAAGCTGGCAGACTAGCGCTAAGAGATGCTGTCCTGATGGCTGCATCGGATGGAAGTGTTGATGAAGATGAAAAAGAAGCATTGGAAGACATTGCAGATCATCTAGATTTGGCCCCTGATGCCGTGAAAAGGCTGTTAGCATGGACTGTCGAAGGTTATGCTTGGATGCAAGCAGGTTATGATTTACTCAACGACCTATCAAGGTGATTTACCTGCTTCCAGATGCTGCGCTTTCCCTCTCTGAGGAACAGCGAAGAAAGATTGCTTGCACGTTGGTTATGGTCGCTGCAGCAGATGGTGCATTAGTCAGAGAGGAAATTTCAGCAATCGAGGCTGCTATGGGGGCTATGATGCTACACCCTGAAAGTAGAGAAGAGGTCAGACAATTATTGACTCAACCTCCCGATTTAGATTCCTTGCTTGAGGGAATGGAAAAGTCTGCTATCAGACTTGCTTTAAGAGATGCAGCATTGTTAGCCTCGGTCGATGGAGAATATGATAAGGCGGAATTGTCAGCTCTGAGTAAAATTTCTAGTGCTGCGGGTTTGAAGAAAAAGGACCTATCGAAAGTACTTGACTGGGTTTCTGAATCTTGGAAGATGGGAGCGGTTGGACGGTCAATAATTTCGCTACAAATGCCTGGTGACGATGACATAATTTGACCCCACGCGACCATACAATCTCTAGTACCATGTACGGAAACTAGTCTCAACTTACCGGAATCAAGAAAAAACTTGATTTTACCCACACATTTTATTATCAATACCTCCTTAGAAGCAACCAGCGCATTGCGTGTTTGTTGAGTGAGAAATAATGGGGATACATCCGAAGATAGGGATTACTGGCTTACCGCGGTCAGGAAAATCTGCAGTTTTAGCGAAGGTTCTAGAAATGCTAGAAGAAGAAAGGCGTCGAGAAATTAATGCAAGAGGTGGCGACGGCGCTGGCACTGATATCATCGGTGGAATGCGTACTGAACCACTAATGGAAAACTCAGAAAGGGTTGGTTACAAAGTAATCAACATCAAAACGGGTGAAGAAGCCGTAATGGCCCACAAATCGATCGATAGTAGACTTCGTGTTTTGGGATACGGTATTGACATAGAATCTCTTGAAAGCGTGGCAATTCCAGCAATCGAACACGCAAGAGATTATTCAGAAGTAATTGTTATTGACGAAATAGGTAAGTTTGCAGTAGAATCTGAGGGATTTGTAAATGTTGTTCGATCTGCTCTAGAAGTCGACAAGCCTACCGTACTTGCATTGCACAAAAAGAGTCGCCATCCGCTTCTTCAAGACATAAGAAGAAGAGATGATGCCCGTATTCTTGAAGTCACCCCTGTCAATCGAGCATTGCTTCCTTACAAAATTCACAAATTAATGCGTGAAACCTATTGATTGATGCGTTGGTTTCATGCCATATTGCAGGTTGCGAGTTGTATGACCCCCGCCAAAAGCGCCCAGAGATTGCTCTTGGGTACAGGGTTAGGATTACTGCTTGCCAGCGGTTTTGGATTAATTTCCGGGGTTATATCTTTGCAATCTCCAAGTGCTGGCTTTTTGGTCCCCCTCTTCGGCTTCATTTTGCTTGTCTTAGCCCAACTTACTGCAAAGGGAGAAGGGCCTTTATCGGAATTATTTCCAAATGAGAACAGTTCATCGATGGCTAAAAGAGTTGAATCGGAGTTAACTCAAGAAAAGAAGGATGCTGATGTTGGAAGTGCATGGGCAAAACTAGAGCATACAATGCTATCTAGGGAACTTGAAGAAGAATAATTCCCGTGATATTTCACAAACCTTCGCTTAGAAAGGTTTGATTCCTTTGACGGTTTGGGGTGGCTGAGTGAGAATCATGAGTGAAGTACCAGACGGCCTTTACTACACAAAGGAGCACGAGTGGATTAGAGTTGAAGGGGACGAAGTCGTAATCGGAATTACTGACCATGCTCAAGATGCTTTGACAGACATTGTCTACATTGAATTACCAGAAGTAGGAATGACATGTGAAAATATGGGAGAATTTGCAGTGGTTGAGTCTGTGAAATCTGCATCTCCAATTTTTGCTCCATTGGCTGGCGAAATAACCGCTGTAAATGATGAATTAGAAGATACTCCTGAATTGATGAACCAAGAACCGTACGGCGCCGGATGGATTATCAAGATGAAATTGGATGATGCATCCGCAGTCTCCACATTGATGTCTCCTGCTGATTACAAATCTGAAATCGGCGAGTGAATTCAGAATGTTTCACATCTACGTTGATGGGTCGTGCATTGGCAATCAGAACGTAGACCAAGACACCCCTGCGGGGTGGGGCGTTGTCGTAATTACCGGGTCGAATGACTTGGGGAGAGGGAACGGTGAGATACTTCACGAATTCAATGGGAAGGTAGTTACAAATCCTGATGATGAGGAATTTATTGGAGCCGAGGTCGGCTCAAACAACACTGCAGAACTGACTGCATTTGCACAGGCTTTACGATGGGTTTTGAGCGAGGGTGGAGATTCTGAAATAATCATTAAGACCGATTCTCAATATGCAGGTAATCAAGCAACAGGAACCTGGAAAGCAAAAGCGAATAGGGAATTAGTTGCGCACGTTCAAGCGCTATGGAATGAGGTTTTGGAAATCAGAAAAATATCTTGGGAGCATGTGAAAGCACACAGCGGCCATCGTTGGAATGAAAGGGCGGACCACCTAGCTATCAGGGCTGCAACTGATGAAGCTCCAGTGTCTCTATCATTCTGGAAGCCAGGTCAGCGTTGAAGGCGGTCTTCTATCCATTTCCGAATTTCTTCAGAAGTATCTTCTCTCCTCAGGGCGTAGTCGATTTGACTCTTTAGCCAGGACAGTGGAGCCCCTGAATCATACCATTGGAAATCTTTCAATTCTACACCAACCAAACCCTTATTCTCCATCCAGTGCTTTTGCACTGCTATGGATTGTAACTCCCCGTATTCTTCAAAGTTGTATAGTGAAAGTAGTTTTGATGTGTCCTCGGTGAAAACGTATCTGCCACAAAGAACAAGGTTTGAGGGCGCTGTTTCTCTGGTTGGTTTTTCGATAATTTCCATAACAAGATTGCCTTCCATTGAAACTACGCCGTAATTCTCTGGATCTGAAACTGCTGCGAGTCCTACGCATGGAAGCGAGGTTTTGGTAAACTCTTCAACCAGTATTTTACTTGCACTTGAAGGCTGATAATTTGATTTAGAACTAAAATTATCCAAGAGGATGTTGTCCCCTAACAACACCATAAACGGTCCAGAGATAGAGTCTAGAGCACAATTTAGAGCGTCGCCAAATCCTCTAGGAATCTCTTGGACATGAACAAAAACCTCTACCTCCATAAACGGAGAAAGCAGTGCTTTATCGATATCCGGTCGATTCTCTAGTGCCCATTTACTACCTCCAATAATGCTACTAAAATCCTTAGTTGGCGAAGTGATAATGTGCAGTCTCTTTGCGCCTGCAAAAATTGCTTCTCTCGCAAGATGGGATATTGCGGGGATATCTACCAATGGTAACATTTCTTTTGCGATTGCAGCACTAGCAGGCAGCATCCTTGAACCAATCCCGCCGGCAACAATTACCGCATCCTCAACCGCCGCCATGTTCGCTCTAACATCCCCATTCCTTTCAAGCGTCGCGGCCCACTGGCCTACTCATGGGGGCAAAGCCGGAGTGGAGGGGGTTTGCCGTTCTAGGTTCGATTTTAATCGCTATTACCTTCACAGATTTTTCTCCTGCTGGGCCTTGGAATGACGCTACTTTCACATCTGGGTCTCTTGGATTAATAGGCCTAATTCTCGTTTATCTTGCATGGTTTAGAATTACATTTGAGAGAAGGGGAGTCGTACCAACCTTGGATTTATGGAAAGACCCAAGCGGAACATCTCCTACCGTAATAGTCACTGGAATTGTGATTTTGGGTATCGCATACGCAGTAGGGAGAATTGACTTTTTCCCAGAGCCTGCTGGCCTAATTCTCTCTTTGATTGGCTTGCTTACTACCACTAATGGCATCTATGTTTGGATGTCGACAGAAGGACCATTGTCAAGTGAAGAGGAATGATCACTCTTCTTCCTGATAATCCTGCTTTCTCATCATAACAACAAGGTAAATCACCAGCGCAAGGATGATTATTGTTAAGATTGTAACTGCAGCGACTTCTGAATTTTCATCTTCATCATCCTCTTCGTCATCGCCTTCATCTTCATCTTCATCATCTTCTTCGACGATTATAGTCGTACCATCATTTGTGCTTACTTGTGATTCAATATAATCCCAAGAAATTGCGAACGTAATTTCTTCTTCGCCATCTGAAATCAAACCTCCACATTCTTCACCAGATTGATTTGCATTGAAAGTTAAGGCCCAGTCCATTTCAGAATGGATTGATGTTCCTTCTCCTGCTATGTCAAAACAAGAGATATTTGCAACTGGGTATGATGTTGAAATAACGATAATGTCGTTTTGGTCTAGCTCTCCTAGAGAAATTACTGCACCATCTGTTATGTTCATTCTAATTCCAGAGGTAGTGAGAATCTGTGAATTGAAATTAATCTCTACTTCCTCTACAACGTCTTCGGTTTCTTTAATGGATGTAATCAGTGAATTTGTTCCGAGGACTAATGTTTCATCGTGCCAAATTTCCTGTGATTCGCCCCAAGCAGCATCTATTGTAACCGCGTACCATGCCTCATCTTGGGGATTAACTGGATTGTGAGAAGTTTGTCCGTTACTGACATTTACTGAATTCAACTCCTCCACGTTTTGAAGAGAGGTTATTGGCCCTTCAAATGAGCGCCAAACCCTAGCAACTGCATCTGGATTGTTTGTGTCATCATCCCAAGAGATTACGATTGTTCCATCCCCATATCTTTCTGCTGAAAGCCCTGTAACCGTTGTAATTCCAATTGTAGATTCAATGACCATATCTGAAACAGGTGATGCTTCGGTCAGGTCCAGAACTTCATTGCCTTCTGAATCCTGCAAAGTAATCGCATACCAAGATTGACGGTGTTCTCCTTGTGGCACTTGTATTTGTGTTGAAGAAAGGCTCGCATCGACTGAATTTACTAATGTACTAACATCGATTTGCTGCGGTTCTACACTACTCCGATAGATGTTTATCACTAAATCTTCATCCTGTAATCCCGCCCCCCAATCTACTGTAGTAAAAGCGGTATTTGCATCAAACGTAGCGGTTAGCTCGCCGATGAACAATGGTGCAACATTGTCCTCTACGATTGGTTCTTGAAGAGTGTTGTCGAGTAAAAACCTGGTATCCTCAGAGGTTTCGTAAAGTAATGTTACTGTGTAGTAAACTTCTCTTTCAACACTATTGCCTGAATGATTTACTTCATAATTTGTGACGCCGGCTACAACACTACTTGTCACAATTGTCTTTGGCAACGTATTCCAGTTCTCTACTGTGGCAGGACTGTCGTGCCTGTAAATCATAATCGAATGATTCATTGAGGTATTCTCCGGATAGTCCCAATTCAACATTGTAATACCTGATTCATATTCCGCAGTCAAATTGTCAACGGACTGTATGGGCGATACTTCTTCATCGATACAGCAATCAGAAGCGACTACATTCATCGCTGGAAGGTCTTGCTCAATAAGTAGGGTATAATGTACTGCCGGATTTGGTGGAGCTGCCGCAACTAGGTTAGATTCTGGGTAATATTCGAACTCGACTACCCTGCCTGAACATTCTGCATTACTCATCGTTTCGTCGCATAATTTCAAGCCTGAAATTATAGGGTTTAAGTGGTTAATTTCTCCGTTTGGAGCCCTATTCAAAGCAAAGGTAGTTTCTTTGAGATCATCCAATAATGATGCGTCATTGGTAATCGGAACTTCTATTCTGATCGTAGTCGAATCACTTTCTTCATTAAAAGAAGCAAATAGAGTGATGCCAGAACCTGAATCTAATCCTTGGCTTGTATTCGAGATAGGCAATAGTGCGAGAAGAAGCAAGGTGATGAAAAACACTGCAGGTCGCATGGGTGTGAATACTAGGTCGCGTTCAATAGGTTTGTGCTAATCTAAGAATCCCATGTCATCGAGAATGTCCAGTGCGTCATCTAATTCAGGAAGTTCGCCTTCTGTCATATCTGAAACATGTATTTCAGGTCTTTCCGGCGTCTGAGGTTGGTCACCTTCACCGTTCAGCCAATTCTGCCATTGCTCAACCCTTTTCTCGCTTTTGACTCGCATTGGACCCCACAGTCCTTCAATGTCAAGTCCATCTAATGAGCGTAGAGTTCTTGCAAACCTATCAGCGTCGACTTCGTCCATTCTCATCAATAACTCACGAAGACGAGTCAGTACGGTTTCATCGCCATCGGCCCAGAGTTTTGGAATAATTTCTCTGTCATCTTCTGAAAATTCTTCAAGATAGTCGCGAATGGTGTAAACTAAATTTCTGCGTACGATTTTAGATTTATGACTGCAAAGCTCCTCGATTTTATCTGCCCACATTTCCTTATCTAGGAATCTCAAATCGCCGACTGTAGCGCTCGCCGCTGCAAGCACGCTTTCGTCATCATCCTCTAGCATTCCGTTAAGCAGAGGTATAGCATCGGTAGTGATTCTTCTAAAGAGTCTGGTCAATACATCAGCCATGGCTCTCCTCGTAAGCAAATCTTCTCTTTGGTGTAAGATTCTGATACACTCCAAAGCTGAATCTTTGTCGCCTTCAATTAGCCGTGCAAGGCATAAAACAACCCTACTACCAACCTCTTGAGAGGGGTCTCCCGCTCTACGTATCAAAATTTGAGCAATACCAAGTGGCTCGATTAATTCCTTTCTCTCGAGCAATAACCTGCACCATTCAATCAGAAGTTTTCTGCGTTCTTCTCCACCATTTTCCAACTGCTCCATCAACCATTTAGCTGCATCAGCGCCTGCTTCATGGGCGACTACGGAAGTCGTTCTTGGAACCATTCCGTGTGGATTCCAATCTAAATTGGCATTGGATACTTCGGGTTGGGTATGCCAGGTTCCCGGTCTTTCAGCTAGGGCAATTGATTCCACCAAATGGTATCCTTGATGTACCGATTGGCCGTGTGATTCGATGCACAATCCGTTGATTAGTGCGACAGATAACCACCATCTATCCGCATCAGGGCTTGACTGGTCTAGTGCCTGAGCGAGCCATTCTGTGGCGATTGCGAATTGAAGTCTTTCAGTTAGGATATCAAGTCTCTTCATCAACCACTTTTCGTGAATTTCAAATGGGTCATCGGACAAATTCATTCTATGTGGGACGATTAAATCGACAACTATGGCAAGGTGCCTATCGAACATTCCGCGGTCGGCCTGTAGTAAGCCGACACCCATCTCGACGATTTTTTCTGATTCTTTCGGGTGCATTACAGGAAAATCAGGGTCGCTCAGTGGAGGAAATGGTAGAGGCCATGACTGTAAACCGAGTTTGATTGATTCTGCCAAGCGCTCACACAATGATTCTAAGACGCTCTCGGAAACTCGATGTCTACTTTTCATTCAAGCCACCTCAGCAAGTGCGCTTCAATTCCAAAACTGGAATTGCCTCAAATATCCAGTTCGATATTTAGGTTCTGAATCAGTTCCTTGTATCGGTTACGGATTGTAACTTCGGTAACGCCTGCAACTTCTGCGACTTCGCGCTGAGTTCTTCTTTTACCGCATAGTACGCTTGCGATGTAAATGATTGACGCTGCGATGCCAGTTGGACCGCGCCCGCTTGTCAATTCTTTTTCTTGTGCCGCTTTGATTAATTCGTGTGCCTTTGCTTCAACTTCAGCATCCAAACCAAGTCCGGAACAGAATCTTGAGATGTAGTCTTCAGGCCCTGTCGGCATGATCTTCATCTTCAATTCACGAACCATGAATCTGTACGTTCGGCCGATTTCCTTACGACCTGTTCTGCTCGCTTGTCCAATCTCGTCTAGAGTTCTTGGAACGCCGCACTGTCTGCACGCTGCATAGAGTGATGCTGCTGCAACACCTTCGATTGAGCGCCCTCTAATCAATCTCTTTTCTACCGCTTTCTTGTAATTGACAGCTGCGGCTTCTCTTACAGACTTTGGAAGTTCTAAGCGGCTTGCCATACGGTCTAGTTCTGCTAGAGCCATAGCGAGGTTTCTCTCGGTAGCGTTAGAGACACGGGATCTCTTTTGCCACTTTCTCATTCGGTAAAACTGCGATCTATATCTAGAATTGATTGTCTTACCAGAGTAATCTTTGTTCTGCCAGTCAATATCTGTCGACAATCCTTTGTCGTGCAACATTACTGTCATTGGCGCACCTGTTCTTGCGCGTTGGTCACCTTGTTCTGGGGAGAAAACTCTCCATTCTGCTCCTTGATCGATTACATTGTCTTCTAAAACTAAACCGCAGTCATCACAGACTACTTCGCCTCGAGTCTCGTCACGAGTAAGTGAGCGGCTTCCACATTCAGGACATTTTACGATATCTTCTACATGTTGGTTATCAACCATAATTTCACAACCTCGGCATAGCGTATGCTTACCGAATAATTATCAAAACCCTCCGACAGGGGTTATTTAAATAATTCGGCGACACGGTTAATATGGTTTCTATCCCAATTGGCTCTCAGTACAGTGTTTTTGCAATTACTATTTCCGAGTTGTTAAAATCCATGCCAAAATAGCGGCGTTGTAGTTTTGAAAAACTTCGGTTGTGAAAGCAAATTTGCAAAGCCCGGTAAAATTCACACAATAATTTGTTCTCCGAACCCGTTATACCACTGCGCCGCCTGATATGGCTCGGTGAGAGGATTGAATGAGAGTTGGCCGCCCCAAAAAATCAGCCTTTCACCTGGAAAGCGAGTTCTTTTTCTCACCAAAGATTTGGAACTCATAAAGCGTCAGTTATACGACGGTTTGAATTTGACAATGGATGACGTGTCTCCGAAAGACCTGCTTGACGACATTAACACCGACGTGATGACTCCTGCATGGGTTTGTTTCGACCACGAGCCCTCAGAAATCGCCAAAAATGCTTATGCTGGATTGATGCATGATGGAATGAGAGTATTTTCTGAAAAGGCCTTGATTAACGGTAATTTCGAAGTTATTGTTTCTGGACAGAGAAAGGGAACTGGTTCCTCTAGAGAGACGGCCGCGCAGTGTGAAAGATGGGCTGGAATTCGCATCGTAATCGCCTCATCTTTCGCCCCAATTCACGAGAGAAATAACATCAATCTTGGACAACTAATGGGTGATTACGAAATTTTGAGGAGGCTCCAATCTGGGGAAAGCGTTTCTCTTGATGAATTCACATCAAAATACGACCCCGTAACTAAATTGATTATAGAAAATGGAGGCTTATTTCCATTTGCAGATAAGCTCTCTAAGGAAGAAATTTCCTTGCCGCCTTTAGATACTGCACAAACTCCAATGACCATGGCTGAAAAGATAATTGCTCGCAATCTTGTTGGACACGTAGAAGGGCAATGCGTCAAGCCTCACGACCCGGTTATCGCCCAAGTACAGGGCGGATATAGTCACGAATTCACAACTGCTCAAGTCCACACTTTCCTAAGCGAAGAGTATGGAGACTCTTACAGGTTGCCAAACCCTAACAAATTTGCAGTCTTTGAAGATCACCTGCTGTATGCAGCTCACAACCCAAAATTTGTTCCGCACATGAACAAAGTACAAACCCTCAGAGATTTACAAGTTGAATTCCAAAAGCACACCGGCGTAAGGGATTACTCCGCGGTCGACGGTATTTCTCCGGGAATTTGCCACCAGGTTGCCAGAGAAGAATTCATTGAAATTGGAGATTTCATTCAAGCAACTGATTCCCATACGTGCATGGGCGGGGCATCGAACGCTCTAACCTATGGTGTAGGAGCAACCGAATATGCTAGCCTAGTCTATTCTGGATTTACGTTCGTAAAAGTACCAGAATCCATTAGATTTGAACTGGTTGGAGAATTGAATGATGGCTGTACTGCAAAGGACGTTATTTTGTATATTCTTGCAGACCATGCGCGTGAGGAATTAACGCTCAATCGCTCAATGGAATTTGGTGGTCCGGGCTTAGCATCGCTCTCAGTTGATGAAAGGGCCACTCTATGTAACATGGCCACAGAATGCAGTGGAAGAACTGGTATTTGTGAGGCTGACGATGCACTTTACGATTGGATGGAAAAATCTCAGAATCTAGATAGGGAGCGAATGAAATCGCTCTCTGTTATGCCCGATGAAGGTGCAAAATACCATGGAGGAGTACACGTAATTGATTTGGGGGAAATTGTTCCAATGGTTGCACACCCGGGCAATCCTGACGAAGGTATACCGTCAGACCCAACCAACGGGGCAAACATTTCTGATATCGGTTCCGTGCCAATCGATATCGCTTATGGTGGGTCTTGTACTGCTGGGAAAGAGGACGATGTCGCCTATTATGCAGAAGTTTGTCAAGCAGCAGATGATGCTGGTTTAACGGTAAAGGAAGGTGTCGATTTTTACATTCAGTACGGCAGTGGTCAAGTCAAAGATTTGGCCGTCAGAAAGGGATGGCATGACCTATTCTTGAAAGTCGGTGTGAAATTAATCGATCCAGGTTGTGGTGCTTGTATTGGGGCTGGCCCCGGCGTATCGATTACACCTGACCAAGTTACAGTTTCAGCGATAAACCGTAATTTCCAAGGTCGCTCAGGCCCTGGTAAATTGTACCTAGCAAGCCCACTAACGGTAGCAGCAAGCGCATTTACTGGAACGATTACAGCATGGGTTGAAGGTTCATTTGAGCCGTGATTTCATGTCAAAAAGACTCATGGCAGGACTAAGTGTTGCTGGAGTTATCGGCGGTATTGCGTTCACGATATTCCTGACTCAAACCCTACTTGCTCCATTGATAGAAAAGGCAACTTGGTTTCCTGAAAATGGAGTGATTGGAATTATTGCATGGCTTCTGCTCTACATTATTCTCGCTTTACTAATTGCCCCAGCAAGCCTGCATAAATTCGTATCAGGAGTTTTGTTCGGATTTTGGGGTGGCTGGATTATCGCATTTGTTGGAGCATGTTTGGGTGCAATCCTACCTTTCTGGCTAACAAAGAGATACATGTACGATTACGTAGATAAAAAAATGCAGGGAAAGCCAACATTACGAGCTCTAAAAAAGGCTGTAGGAGAAGACGGTCTTAGATGCGTTTTCCTCACAAGAGTAAGTTTGGTAATTCCATATCCGGTGCTAAACTATGGTTTCGGATTGACCGATGTTACTTGGAGAGATTACATTCTTGGCTGCTCAGGAATGATCGTTCCAGGGGCCCTATATGCGTACTGGGGCTCAAAGGCTGCAGATTTATCGGTAGCCATGAATGAAGGAAGGGATTGGACCTATTGGACTGCCTTGACAGCCTCAATCATCCTCACAATTTGGATTGTGATATATCTGCGTCGCATCACTCTAGCACATATTGCCCTCGAGGAAGTAAATTGAACGCCATTATTCAAGAACCTCGGGCGTTGGGCTAATGTCGCTTGAGGCCCGACGTCATTGGGACGGAGGAGGACCTTTGAGTTGGTGATACGTGTGGCAGGCATTGCAGACAAGATGGCTAGAAACCAAAAACAGATTGCGATTTCTGAATTCTTTGAAAAGAACAAACACTTCCTCGGTTTTGATTCTCTACAGCGTTCGATAATCACTGCTGTTAAAGAAGCGGTGGACAACTCCTTGGACGCTTGTGAAGAGGCTCGTATATTGCCAGACATCAAAGTCAAAATTTCTAAAATCGATTCAAAGAAAGATATTCTTGAACTACAAACCGAGGATAATGGTCCCGGAATTCCTCAAAAAAGCATTGAGAAGGTGTTTGGGCAATTGCTATTCGGTTCGAGATTCCATGCCATTAGGCAAAGTCGCGGTCAGCAAGGAATTGGAATTACTGGTGTGGTAATGTATTCTCAATTAACCACAGGAAAACCCACACATGTCTTATCGAAAGTTGCAAACGACCCTACTGCCGTTAGCGTAAAAATTGGTCTTGACACCCGGAAAAATAAGGCTGTAAAAAGTGAGCAAGACCGCATAATTTGGGAAAATGACGACTTAACCCTGAAAGAGCACGGACTAAGAGTAACTACTCGAATGAAAGGTAAATACCAGAGGGGGCGTCAATCGGTTTACCAGTATTTGAGGATGACTAGCATTGTTAATCCACATGCTGAAATCACATTTGTTGACCCTGATGGAGAAACCTATCACTGGCCAAGAGTAACTGAAAGACTCCCAGGAAAGGTTGAGGCTATCAAGCCACATCCTCATGGAATTGAATTGGGTCAACTTCAGAGGATGTGTAGGGAATCTAGTGATTCGCGATTGACCGTTTTCCTGAGGCAAAATTTCTCGGGTGTATCTATGAGGGCTGCAAAAGAACTCTGTGAAGCATCTGAGCTTGCTGTTTCCTTGAAACCAAAGTCGATGAAGCCAGACGATGTTAGGGCCTTACTCGAAGCATTCCAAGGTGAAAGAATGGTGAATGGTAAACCAATTAAATTGTTAAGTCCGCCAACAAATTGTCTTTCTCCTATCGAAGAAATGTTGATCAAAAAAGGCTTATCCAAAACTATCGATTCTAAGTTCGTAGCCACGATGACTAGAGCGCCTACAGTTAGCCATGGAAATCCATTCCAAGTTGAAGTTGGGTTGATTTTCGGTGAAAATATGGCAGCTGACAAGCATGTTGAGGTTCTTAGGTTCGCAAATCGTGTTCCTTTGATGTACCAGCAGGGTGGGTGCCTTCTAACTAAAGCGATTGAAAGCGTCGACTGGAGACAATATGGTCTGGAACAAGCGGGCGGGAAAGGAGTTCCCAAAGGCCCTGCAGCAATTCTTGTCCACCTAGCAAGTACAAACGTCCAATTCACATCGGAAGCCAAGGAGGCACTTTCAGACAATGAATTCGTATTCGAAGAGACTCGAAAAGCAATGCTTGAGATGGGGCGCGGTTTGAGAAAGCACTTAGAAAAGAAAAAGAAAATGGCGAAAACCCGAGAAAAGTTTGAGTTAATCAACGACATTTTACCCGCAATCGCCGAGAAATCTGCGGCGATTCTAGACCGCCCTGTACCTGACCTCGCTGGTTCAATCACGAAAATAATGAGTGCCGTAATTTGTAACGAATCTACGACTTGGAATAAAGAAACTAAGCAAGTTGATGTTTCGATTACTTTGTTTAATTACACCTCGCGAGCAAGAAGTTACTCGCTTTTAGTCAACTGGCCTGAAAAAGAAAATGCGGAAATGGTCGGTAATGAACGGGGTGGCAGAAAAGAGGCCATGGGAATTTGGGGTTGGAAAATAGAAACCCTCGAACCCGGTCAAAAAGCTGTCCTAGAATATTCATTATCAAATCTTGAAAAAGGAGACTGGACGGAAACAGATGTATTCTTCAGAGGTAGTCAAGATGTAATCGGAGCTACAAAATTGGACGAGAAAATGCTCGATGAAATTCGAAAACAAGAGCAGATTCTCAACCAGTCTAACGAAGGTAGTGAAGATACTGAAGAGGCTGGGTCTAATTACGAACCAGGAGTGGTCGCAGGAGACTCGGGCCAAACCACTTTATTTGGAGGTGAGAATTGATGGCAAGAGTAAACGATCCAGAACTTACCAAGTCTCGTCTAAACCTAGTTGTTGAAGAGATGTATGATAGAATTGTAAAAGGTGAACCTCCCACTATGACGCTTCCTGTTCGAACGAAGAACAATATTGGCTTCGATAGAAAACTCGGGGTTTACAAATATGGGAAAAAGCGTTCAACAAGAGATGCAACAAGTTTGGGCTCAGCAAAAAATCTGCTTAGAGCTTTGCACGTTGTCGAATTCATTGAAGAAATGATAGAGGCAGGAAAGTCTTCCACATTGAGAGAGATGTACTACATTTCAGAAAGTTGGGGATTGGGTAAATTTGGCAGCCAGAATGAGTCAAACAATCTCGCAGAAGATCTGGAAGTAGTGACTACTTGCCTGAGAGAGGATTTCAAACTTAGACCTGAAGAAGATGGTGCGAGAATGATTGGTAACGTTACGATTGAAGAATTGAATCGCCGTGGACAATGGATGACAATCAATGCGCGAGATGACGTAGGCGATTCTGGATATGGAGTTCCTTACAATGTAGAGGCTGAAAAGATTCAGTTGAAGGAACACGATGTCAATTTCCTGATGGCAATCGAGACTGGTGGTATGTTCGACAGACTGGTGGAAAATGGATTCGATGAAGAATACAAGTGCGGATTAATCCACTTGAAGGGTCAACCTGCACGCTCAACTCGCAGAATAATGAAACGCATGAATGAAGAGTGGGACCTACCAGTTATCGTTTTCCTCGACGGTGACCCGTGGTCATTCAGAATATTCGCATCTATCGCCTATGGTGCAATTAAAACCGCACACATTTCAGAATATCTTGCAACCCCGTCAGCATCTTACCTTGGAATTACTGCAGATGACATAGTCGCATACGACTTACCATCTGACGATTTGTCGAAGAAGGATATCGAGGCTTTGAATGCCGAACTATCTGACCCTCGATTTGCCGATGGTTGGTGGCAGGACCAGATCAATATGATGCTTGAAATTGGCAAAAAGGCTGAGCAGCAGTCTTTAGCTAAGTATGGTCTTGACTTCGTTACTGATACCTACCTGCCAGAAAAATTAGGCGAAATGGGATTAGCGTGAAGCCGCTTGGTTGAAGTTAGATAGCCGTTTAGCCCTATTCATGCAACCCGCCACTGAGCATTCTCCGTGGCCAAAACGGATAATGATTGCAGGTATTGCGTTAGGATTCATTGGAGTGATTGGGTTCTCATTTATTTTCGATGATTTCGCAGATTATTACGACCCAAGAGAAATGTCTGAACACACTGTTGAGTACAATTCGGGAACAAACACTTTACTGAATTTGAGTAGTGGATGCTGGGTAGTTAATGTTGAAGGCGATGATTCAGATTATGATGTCTCATTCCAGTACGTGGAAGGCGGTGCAGCTGCTGGAGATGTCGCAGAGGATTGTAGAAGCGATTTCCAAGCCTCTGCTACCGAAGTGGATTTTTCTAAAATTACTACATTGGATGTCAAAAAATCTTCACAAGTTCTAGTTGTTATCGAATGTAAGGAGGCTGAGGGATGTGAAAACCCTCTATATCTCACAAATTCTGAGGACGTACTTTTCGAGATGGCGGGGAATATTGGATTATGGATTGTGTTTGCCTCATGTTGCTCTGGGGCCTTACTTTTACCACTTGGATGGCTTCTGGTTTCAATAAACAAGAGCAAGGATGCGAAGGTCCATTTGACGCAACAGCAAGTCGTCAATGCGATGGACCCGTTTGAACAAGAATTGAATTCAAACCAGGAAATCCTGACTACAGATCAATTGTACAAACTTGTACGAGGCGAAGTCCCCGAAATGGAACAACAGCAGACCAATGTCCCAAGTCCATTCAGTGATGCTGATACAAGAGTAAGAAGTCAAACCTCAAAGAAAACTGGTGGCTCAATCAACAAAGCCAGTTCATATACACATGAAAATCCGCCAACAGACGAGTCTTGGAAGAACTGGGATGAATCTTGATTTTATCAAACATGGAGTATTATATCCATGCAAATTCTCGCAATAACAGATGAGGCGTCAAGCAATAGTGATTGTTTTGATTGGGATTTTAATCTCTTCAACCAATTTTACTATTTTCAATTCAGAGCTAAATGCTGATATTGAGAAGGCAACAACATCGATTGGGAATATGCCTAAAAACATAGCAGAAACTGGTGATACAGGTAAATACACCACGCTAAAACTCGATGGTCTCAATAACCCACACATCGCTTATTATGATGCAGATAACGGCGATTTAATGTACACCAAATATGATGGTTGGAATTGGAATACTACAAATGTAGATTCGACTGGTGATGTTGGAGAACATGCCTCTCTTGTTCTGGATAGATTCGATAATCCACATATTGCATATTATGATGCCACAAATCAAGATTTGAAGTATGCTCATTATGATGGTTCCAACTGGACCAACACCACTATTGACTCAGAGGGAGATGTTGGAAAATTTGCTTCGATTGATGTTAGCAGCAATGTGAATGCACACATTGCATACAGAGATGAAACCAATACCGATCTAAAATATGCATACTACAATGGTAGCTCTTGGATAAATATGACACTGGATGGAAACTGGGGAGGGTTCGATAACGTTGGCGAATATGCATCCCTACAGTTAGATTCTGCAAATTGGCCTCACATCGCTTACTACAATGCAACTGCAGGCGACCTGATGTACATGTATAACGATGGTTCAACGTGGTACAAGTTGGCTGCTTATTCTACTAACAATGTGGGCGTACATGCTAGTTTGGCGCTAGATTCAAACGACAACCCTCATATTGCCCACTATAATATGCAATTTCAAAATTTGATGTACACTAAATTTGATGGAGGAAATTGGACAACGGAAGCAGTAGACTCGGCAGGCAGAGTCGGAGAGTACTGTGCTATTGCAGTAGATTCCAATGATTTGCCGCACATCACATACGTCGACAGAGATAATGGAGGAGTCATCAAATACGCTAATAAAAATCCATTTTGGTGGTCTGTAATGATTGATGAAGAAGCAGAATTCATCTCAATAGATATTGATACACAAAATAGAGCTCATTTCTCCTATTACGATTTATCAGATCAGGATTTAAGATACCTTTCACACTCAGGAGCTAATGTAGATCAAATTACTCAAAGCATCACATTCAATCAGAATTGGGGAGGTATAGGATTGGCCTTAGATAGCCAAGATGTTCCTCATGTGGCTTACCAAAATTTAAGTGGCGGTGTAAAGACAATCTCATATGCTACTCTAAATGTATCTGCTACTCAAATTACTGGCTATAATGTCTGGATTATCGAAACTGTAGACACTAATCTTGGCGAAACTGCGGGTAGTTGGTTGTCAATAGATTTGGATAGCCAAGACCGCCCACATATCTCCTACTACTCGGGAGATGGAGGAAATAGCATCAAGTATGCATTCAAGAATAGTACAGGTTGGCATAATCACACAGTCGACTCAGGGCTCACCAAATTGGGATGGTTTTCTGCAATAAAGATTGATTCCACAGATAATCCGCAAATTGCATACTCTAGAATAGATGGAAATACACTAAAATACGCTATTTACGATGGTTCTAATTGGCACACTGAGAATGTAGGAGCACAGGTTGGAGGAGATAAGAGGGGCCTACAATTGGCTTTGAGTGCCGCAGATGTACCACATCTTTGCTACTATGACCAAAATCTATTACAGCTAGGATATGCAACATACAGTGGATCGTCTTGGGTAAAAGATACAAATGTGATAAGCGATGATATAGACATCAACTTATCACAAGCTAGAGGACGATATTGCGACATAGAAGTCGACCAGTATGGAGACCCGCACATTACTTTTGATTACAATCTTCAAACAGGAATGGGATATCTAAAGAAAAACGGTACGTCATGGGATGGTTGGAATCTATCGATATTACATGAAAATAGCCTTATTGGATATACTCAACTAGAACTTGATAGTTCAGAGAATCCCTGTTTTTCCTATGCTGATAGAGATAGTATTGCGACAAGTAAACGTGATGTTAACTTTGGTTGCCTAGATATTGATTCAGGTGAAATCGTTCTAAGAGAATTAGGTCTGCTGCATACAGATCATTATTTCTCTGACACTGACTGGGGAAGATTCCTTAGTATGAAATTAGACTCTAACGATAGTGTTCACCTGGCATTTTTCAACAAGCAATATTCGAATGTTGGAAAAGTAATGTATTACACAGACAATTTCTATCCTACCTTCGATTCTGACGGAGATGGAATTCCAGATTATGAAGACAGTTTCCCTTCTAACCCATCAGAAACCACTGACTACGACGGTGACGGGTCAGGAGACAACGCCGATAATGATGATGACAACGATGGAATAATCGATTTATCAGACGATTGCCAATTTGGAATAATTGGCCCTGGTGCTGACTTTGATGGAGACGGGTGTAAAGATTCTGAGGATGAAGACGATGATAACGATGGCTTCGCTGACGAAATTGACGATTGTCCCCAAGGAATGACAGGTATTGGAAACGACTTGGATGCAGATGGTTGTCAAGATGCTGAAGATTCTGACATTGACGGCGACGGAATTCCGAATGATGAAGATGATTTTGACCTCGATCCTTCAGAAGATACTGATTCTGACGGAGATGGTGTCGGAGACAATACGGATGAATTCCCTATTGATGGCAATGAGACTGTAGATTCTGACGGGGATGGAATTGGAGATAATGCCGATCAATTCCCCTATGATGCAAACGAAACTGTTGATTCCGATGGTGATGGTGTTGGCGACAATGCAGACGCATTCGATGACGATGCAAATGAAACCGTAGATTCAGACGGGGACGGAGTTGGTGACAATTCCGATGCATTCCCAAATGATGCAAATGAAAGTTCTGATTTTGATGGCGATGGTATTGGTGATAATGCCGATGGGGACTATGATGGAGACAACGTATCAGATGATGATGATGCATTCCCTCTAGACCCCAATGAGTGGAATGATACTGATGAAGATGGAGTAGGAGACAATACTGACGCGTTCCCGAATGATGCCAATGAAACCCTAGATTCAGACATGGACGGAGTTGGTGACAATTCTGATGCCTTCCCGAATGATGCCAATGAAACCCTAGATTCAGACATGGACGGGGTTGGTGACAATTCTGATGCCTTCCCGAATGATGTAAACGAAACCCTAGATTCTGACACAGACGGAGTTGGAGACAATGCCGATATTTGCCCTGGCGGAGATGATTTAATTGACGTCGATAATGACGGAATGCCTGATTACTGCGACATATTGGTTGATTCGGATGGCGACGGTTATGATGACGCAATAGATGCATTTCCTAATGACATTACCGAATGGATAGATTCTGACGGAGACGGAATAGGCAATAATGCAGATGCTTACCCTGCTGACCCAGATAAAAGTCAAGGAAATCAAAATCAAAACAATGCTGAAAATACGAATCCTGTGAGCGAAGATAGCAATCAAACCAAAGAAAGAGCATCATGGGTAGAACTGCTCGAATCGGGTGGATTGAGTCAAGACATGTTCCTCCCTATTGTTGGAGTAGTAATTTTGTTACTGTCTATGAAAATAGGATTGTCGTCCAGAAAAATCAAGAATCTTAAACATGAATTGCAAGAATTGTCTGAATCAAAGGCTGCTTGGGAGCGCTTGGACTTAGACGAAGATGGAGAGTTATCCGATTTAGAATTGGAAGCCTACAAATTAATCAGAGACAAAGGAAAGCAACCTGACACAGCTGTGGAGGCCACGGAATCCACTGAACTGAGAGACGATGGGTATACACCACATCAAACCAACGAATTTGTGGACGATACGACGAATGATTGGTTGAGAGATGAATTAGGCTGAGGTGTAGCACTAATGCGACGGGTTCATAGGTATCCGTTGCTAGGTAACCAATGGTTGTGAAGTCATGGTTGACCTCGACGAGGCCCTCGGAATTCTCCAAAACAAAGCGCGTAGAGCGATTATTGAGAGATTGGTGCGTGAGCCACACTATCCTCTTCAATTAGCAAAGCAAATCGGTATATCGCAACAGGCGGTCATGAAGCATCTTGGTATGCTGGAAAAAGTAGGTTTTGTTGTGAAGATGAAGGTTGCTAGTACCAAAGGCGGCCCGCCAAAAAACATCTATTCTGTACAACAAGCAATTTCGATTCGTATCGACCTTGGTCCCGATTTATTCCAGTGTACACAGCGGGTTTTACCCGCTGGTGGCCCACTAAAATTGTCAAACAAACTTAGTG
>WTIA01000045.1 GCA_011522915.1 Methanobacteriota archaeon | reverse complement strand
GTTGCCTTGACATGGCAAAGATCGCCAGTTCAATTCTGGCCGAGCCCACTCCTAGCTTCTGAACTTAGCACATTTATCTGTTAATGATTTTACACTGTTTTCTTATCTATTAGCAATTATCGCCAAATCAATCAGACTCTATTTCTTCAGATTCCGGGATGACTAATTCACTGACTTGTGGTGTACTATCTTCTTCATCGATAAATGAAAAGTCTGTAGAACCACCACTCCAATTTTTGATATTATCATCGTCACCTTCAAATTCTTCATTGCTAATTGCAATTTCTGGATTCATTGAGTAGTCTGACGGATCGACTTCTCTACTGGCTATACGTTCTTCTGGCGTTGGAGCATCCCTTTCTTCAAGGTGTATTCCAGAATGAAATGTGCCACATTCGGGACATCTAGCTGTGCCTTTTTGCGATATGGTTCCACATACCGGGCATGACTCCTTCCCAACGAGTACGTCGAGGCTGTCGGTCATGAAATCACTCTTCATCTAGGAACATATCCTCTTGGTCACCGGTTACTTCCTCACCATCTTCTGTTTCAATAGTGACAGTACCCTCATCCTCGTCGAATTCAATAATTTCTCCAAAGAACTCTCCGCCATCTATGTCGAGTCCAATCCAATCTCCGATGTCGATATCATCATCGTCGTATTCTCCATCGTCATCTTCGTCATCCTCGTCAGCTATTTCTAAGTCGACTGGGGCTTCAAGTGCACTTTCACCCCCATCATCAGAATCGGCTTCTGATTCCTCTACTTCTTCGTCCTCTTCTTCCGATTCCTCAATTTCTTCTTCATCTTGAGTCTCTTCATCAGATTCCTCGTTCGATTGGTTTCCTGTTCCCTTCTTTGCCTTCTCTCGTAGCGCGGGCGCATACATTAGATGCAAGAATGCTGTAGCACCTAATCCAATAACGCCCAAAATTATCATGAAAATACCATCTCCATAGAATGCAGCTGGCATACTAGATGCACCATTTTCTCCACTGAAAGGAGTTAGAGAATTCTGACACTTATTTGGATCTAAAGCAGGATCACAAGGATAAGTTTCCCCTACTGATACAGTTCCTGAACAGGGGTCAATCATTTCATCAAATGCGTCGGACTGACATAAGTTCCAGTTCGCTGTGGTTATTTCGCCACCCCACTGGTCTGTACCGCCTTCGTATACTACTGTTCCACCGGAACCATCGACTAGTAGACCCATTCCATTCACAACCCAGATACCAATGAAAGTAACCATTAGGAAGTAAGCGATTGGGTAGACTATGTCATTTGCTTTCTTACCCATGAGGAATTTCTGTAGCGGAGACGGGAAAGTTTTGACCTTTGGCAACTTTCCTGGTTGAATTCCTATTCGCATATCCTCAAGGGCCTTTACAAATTCATTACCATCAATCCTTCTGTTTTCGTCAGTATCTAAATAATTCAAAATTGCCGTTACATGCTTAGGAGACAACTTTTCTCCTGCGATTTTTTCTATTCCCTTTTGCAATTCAGGAGCATCTATCTGGTTATCATCGCTTGAATCCATTTCACCAAATGCATCTGCAGCTGTCATACCTTTGGCCGCTATTGCAAGTGCTAGATTTTCGAATGCCATTACGACCTCATTATCTTCAATGACAGTTTCGGGTTCTTTTTCTTCGACAACATCGTCTTCGGATTCTTCTGTATCGGATTCCTCAGATTCGTCTGAATCCTCATCCAGTTCATCAACCAGATCATCCATCATAGTTTCAACAGAGTCCTCTTCGAGTGTATCTTCCGCTGTTATTTCTTCAGTTTCCAGACCTTCTGACTCAGAAACTTCTTCAGATACTTCGATTTCACTTTCAACCTCTTCGTCAGGTGCTTCTTCAACACTGGATTCGGACTCAGGTTCCTCCACAGCGGAGTCCTCAACTTCTTCCTCTTCAGCTGTGACTTCAATTTCTTCTTCGGCAGAGGGTTCCTCTACTTCAGAGGTTTCGGTAACTTCTTCTACGGTTTCAGTCTCTTCTTCCAAATCTTCTTCCATAGCGGGCGTTTCATCAACTTGAGATTCATCTTGGATATCATCCTCAACAACTGATGTCTCTTCTATTACTTCGCTAGAATCCTCTTCCGCATCTTCACTAGGAACAGGGGTTATGCTTGGAGTAGATACGACTTCGGTGGTTGTAACTTCGTCGACGCTTTCATCCACTGACTCCATAGATTTTTCAGGCTCTGTCTCGACGAATATTGCACCACAATTGGAACAAGAAACGCTGTCTGCTGGTATAATGGCTTGACATGCACCACATTCACCCAATTCTTCGTCAGAAACTCCTCCGAAACGTATGCCACAATCAGGACATGATTCGCTATCTAAGGGTATAATTGAGTTGCAAGCACCACATTGTGCCATCGGTATATCATCTTCCGACATAGTTGCCACCAATGATTGCGAGTTCCTTAAATGATATAATGATTCATGGACCTGAAGTTACACGCATAGCGTGTTGGGGGGTATGTGATAGTGACGATAACAGATTTTATTCACGGTAAGAGTTACACACTACAACACGATTCAGAAATCGATTTGTTAGGATATATAGACAAGATTTCATCATCTGAAGAAGGGCATGTATTACTTGTGTCTCGATTACCACAACGAAGGTTAGTTGAACAGATTGATTTGGACAAAGTTGAATCATACTGGATGACAACTCAAGACGTTACAGGTTCGATTCAGCCATCAATAGATCAAGTCACAGATCTGGTAATATCTAAGGTTGGAAATCACAACGGTGTTGCGTTTATAGAGGGAATCGAATGGCTTGTTTCTCTTTACGGATTTTCAGATGTTTTGAACATGGTAATGCGTATTAAGGATGCATTGCACACGAAACATTGGTCGGTTGTATTTGTAGTTGCAACTGATATATTTGACGAAATTGAGTCTGCTAAATGGTACCGCGAATCAACAGAATGGCATATACCGGTGGCCATTACAGCTGAGGAAATAATCGATGCAGAACCAGAAGTAGATTTAGTACAAGATACAGATGATGAATTACCATTATCTGAGGACGGCAGTGAAAAATTATCGTTTTTGGTTAGAATTCCTAGAGAGGGTTACTCAAAAGAAATTGCAAGAAGGAGAATATTACAATGGAGAAGAATGGGTTTGGATGTGTCTTCTGCCGAACCAGCCCTTTTCCAAGATTCAGATGATACGGGCTTTGAAATATACAAATCTGTTGAAGATAAGGTTAGAAAGGCAATAGAATTGGATAATAGACTAGACTTATTATTAGAGAAGGGATGGAAATCCGAAGTAACAAAAATGCGATTTAGAGTAAGACAGTTGACAGGTTTTGATGAGGTTGAATCTAGAATTGATGAACTTATCTAGGTAATCTCCCGTGTTCTGCTTCTAGCCTCGCCAGCCAACCTCCTTTCATGAGTTGTCTAGCAATCTCCTCAATTTCATTCGACGTCGACCTGTCTTTTGCTAGCGGTTTGCTAATTTTCCTTACTAGGTCATAAAGGCCCTTAACATGATTTGCAGGTTCTGCAACTCTATACTCTAACGCTTCACACGCAATTAGTAATTCACATGCGAGGACTTGAGAAAGATGGGTACAAGATTCAACAAGATTCCAACAAGCGGTCGCACCCATTGAAACGTGGTCTTCTTGTCCTCCGGAGGTTGGCGTAGAGAATGCTGACCTTGGGCTGGCCCGTGCATGCATCTCTGCAAGTGATGCTGCAGCAACGTAGTGAACAATCATCATACCTGACTCTAAGCCTGAATTCTTAGCTAGGAACGGTGGTAAATCGCTTCTGGAAGGGTCCACAATCTGATCGATTCGACGTTCTGAGATGCTCGCCAACTCAAACAATGCGTGTGACATATTATCGGCACACAAGGCCAAAACCTCTCCATGAAAATTTCCTTGGCTTACTACCTCATCTGGACCTGGGTTAGAGAGATTAGGGAAAATTAGAGGATTATCTGTAGCGCTATTGATTTCAATTGAAAGTGTTTTACTCAATTTATTGTATGACTCAAGTACAGCGCCATGGACTTGTGGTATACATCTAAATGAATAAGCGTCTTGTACTCTCGAACAATTAGCATGAGACTCTAAAATCTTGGAATTTTTCATTATAGATGTAATCCTTTCAGCAACCAATGTTTGACCTTCGTGTGGTCTAGCATTGTGAACTCTTGGATCCATGGGTTTGATAGAACATTCTCTTGCTTCTAATGAAGCACAAGCAATCAGATCTACCATTGGAAGTAAATCCGCTAAGACATTATCGGCATTGGATAAAAATGAACACATTTGGCTGGTACCGTTGATGAGAGATAATCCGTCCTTTGCAGATAATTCAACACCAATCAAACCTTTACGCTTTAGTACAATCGAGGTATCTTCTGGACCATTTTCACCCCAAACCTCTCCCTCACCAATTAGCGATAATGCCATGTGAGATAGGGGGGCTAAATCACCAGATGCGCCCAGTGAGCCAATTCGGGGAACTACGGGAATAATGTCCTCATTCAAGTAGGTGATGATTTGTTCAATCACTTCTCGCTTGATCCCAGAATGGCCTTTGACAAGCGAATTTACTCGCACACACATCATTGCTCTTGTGTCAGGAATTGACATTTTATCTCCAATCCCACAAGCGTGAGAACGTATCAAATTGACTTGAAGTTCTCCTAAATCATCTGCTGATATTGATTCACTGACCAGTGCTCCAAACCCAGTGTTAATGCCGTAAACAGTTTCTCCACTCTCTAGGATTCTATTAACAACACCACGTGCAGCCTCTACCTTAATCCATGCATCTGTGGCGACTTCAACTTTGTGACCCATGGAAACTAGGTTAATTTCTGTTGAAGATAGTGTGTTACCATCTAATTTGATGCTTCCCATTAATTATCTCCACTGTAGATAGAGTCTATTAGGGTGTCATTTGCTAGATTGGGTAGGGTAACCTTCAGTTTTGGATTATCGCCCATGGCCCTCTTGATTGCGAAAATCGCTCCATCATTTCTAGCCCATGCCCGTCTACTAATGCCATTATTTACATCCCAATCAAGCATGGAAAGTAGTTTATCCTCACTTTCTTTACTTCCGTCTATCAGTAATCCAAAACCACCGTTGATAACTTCTCCCCATCCTACCCCACCTCCGTTGTGCAGACTTACCCAGGTAGCTCCTCTGAAACTGTCGCCCACGAAGTTGTGTACTGCCATGTCAGCAGTAAACATAGAACCATCAAAAATATTCGCTGTTTCTCGATAAGGAGAATCAGTGCCTGCCACGTCGTGATGGTCTCTGCCTAGGACTATTGGGGCTGAAATATGACCGCTTTTGATAGCGTCATTAAAAGCCTTAGCAATCGTCTTCCGGCCTTCAGTATCAGCATACAGAATTCTAGCCTGGCTACCAACAACCATCTTATTTTTCCCGGCTTGGTCAATCCATCTGATATTGTCCAACATTTGCTGTTTGATTTCTTTTGGAGATTTTTCTGATAATTTTGACAATACCTCAAAAGCGATTTTATCTGATTTTTCTAAATCTTCAGGGTCACAGGAAGTACATACCCAGCGAAACGGTCCAAATCCATAATCAAAGCACATTGGACCCATTATATCTTCAACATAACTAGGGTATCTGAACCCGGTTCCGTCTTCTTTCATCACATCAGCGCCTGCTCTTGATGCTTCTAGTAAGAATGCATTTCCATAGTCCCAGAAGTAAGCACCTCTCTCTACCAATGTATTGACTGCAGAAGCATGACGGCGGAGAGATTCTTGTACTTCAGATTTGAAAATCTCGGGATTAGATGACATCAATGATTTAGCTTCCTCAAAGCTGAGAGTAACGGGGTAATATCCGCCTTGCCATGGATTGTGTAGGCTGGTTTGGTCCGATAGCAAATCGATGTTGACATTTCTTTCAACCATCCTTTCCAATAGTTCGACAATGTTACCGACATGGCCGATAGAGGTTGCTTTACCTGCTGCCCTAGCATCGATCATTCGATCTATTGCATCATCTGTGCTATCTGCTATTTCTGATAACCATCCTTGCTCAAATCTCTTATTTGCTGCATGTGGATTAATCTCACTAACGATGCATGATGCTCCGGCAATTACACCTGCTTTTGCCTGGGCTCCACTCATGCCACCAAGGCCTGAGGTGACAAATGTCACGCCTGCGAGTGAATCCTTAGCACCGCAAAACATCCTAGCAGCGTTTAGCACAGTAATTGTAGTTCCATGTACAATACCTTGTGGTCCAATGTACATGTAAGAGCCAGCTGTCATTTGTCCAAATTGACTGACGCCAAGAGCATTCATTCGGTCATAATCATCTTGACTAGAATAATTTGGTATTACCATACCATTTGTGACAACAACCCTAGGTGAATCCTTTGATGAGGGAAATAAACCTAAGGGGTGGCCTGAGTACATTACCAAAGTTTGGTCATCCTCCATTTCACAAAGGTACTTCATCACCAATCTATATTGTGCCCAATTTTGGAACACTGCTCCATTCCCCCCGTATGTAATTAATTCATGAGGGAATTGAGCGATATCATTGTCGAGATTATTGTGAATCATTAGAATTATAGCTGCTGCTTGTTGAGATTTTGTTGGATATGTGTCAATTGGATATGACTTAATTGGATATTGAGTAGGGCGATATCGCATCATCCAAATTCTTCCATAATTCTCTAATTCTTCTGCGAATTCCTTAGCGAGAGCTTCGTGCAAATCCGAAGAAAAATAGCGCAGAGCGTTCCTTATTGCCAATTTCTTTTCACTTTTAGATAAGATCTGCCTTCTCTTAGGAGCATGGTCCACCTCATCAGATATACCCGGATGCTCTGGTAGGTAATCGGGTATCCCTTCGGCGACGAATGAACGCATTGCATCCACGTCTCTTGCCATGTTTAGACCGACTCAGTGACGCTTTATTGAATATTGTAATCGTCATGGCTATGAGTGACCACCGGTACGGGTAATCATGGAGGACGAGATTTATCACGCAGAGTTAGCCGATACTAAGCGTGAGACAAATCTACTCAACGGCCTTGCCGGGGCAACTGTAGCCGTAGCTATTGTATTCCTAATGCTTGGAATTATGCTTGGCGAGGTCGTAAAAAATGAATTCACTTCCGAGGAAGAGGATTATGGCGTTCGGGTACCTGTATGGGAAAGAGGTAATCTGAACTACATTACAGACCAAGATAATGGATTTGTTATGGAGTTTGGCCCTTATGAGCTTTTAGAAACA
Organism: Methanobacteriota archaeon; assembly: GCA_011522915.1. GTDB lineage: Archaea > Thermoplasmatota > Poseidoniia > Poseidoniales > Poseidoniaceae > MGIIa-K1. Next base: position 21,360 of record WTIA01000045.1, on the reverse strand, counting down.
GAAAACGAATGGGACTCAACACATGTATTTGTCGAATATGAACTGCCATTAGAGGAAGGAGGAGCAGCCCCTAATGGTCTAATTTCGCTTGCTTACTGGAGACCGAATGTGCCTGAAGGAGTTCAAGTTCCAGTAATCGCCGAGTTCGGTCCATATTTCCAAGAGCCAAGTGTACAAACTCCAACAATTGAGGTACCCGGTAGTTGGCTTGGACAGATGATAATCGACCAAATACTGCCTCATGGTTATGCATTTGCACAGGTTTCTGTAACAGGAACTGGTAGGTCAAATCACTGTATGGACTTGATGGGTACAGCAGAACAACTAGGAAATGACGCTGCTGTCTCTTGGCTAGGAAGTCAAAACTGGTCCAATGGTAACGTTGCGATGATTGGAAAATCATACGATGGTTCAACTCCATGGCAAGCTGCAATGTTTGGTAACGAGCACCTCAAAACCATCGTCCCAATTTCAGGATTAATCGGTGTAAAGGAATTAATGTGGAAAAACGGTTCAGCAGAAGCTAGGGCTCCAATCATGCATAATGGCGTGTATGGGTCATACGGATTTGATGGCGATGAAGAGGACTATGGGAATTTATGTCCGGATTACATAATTGGCCCAGGAACTGGCGTATCTGCGTGGATGTTTGGTTCTGAGGTCGCAGGCGATTATTGGGCTGAAAGGTACTTTTTGGACAGGGTTCTCGACAATTATGGCGGGTCTGTTTACTTAATTCAAGGGATGCATGATTGGAACGTTGACCCCCATATGGCAGTTCCAACGATAAATATGCTCAAAGATAGAGGTATAGAAGCGAAGGGGCTCTTCGGGCAATGGGACCACGATTATCCTGACCGGCCTATACAGTTGCGAGATAGGTCTGATCTCGGCGGTAGAGGAGGTGAGGCTTTTCCTTCAATGATCCGATTCGACTGGATGCAAGATCTGTTAGAGTGGTTCGATTGGTACTTGAAAGGAGAAGGACGACAGCCTGGATTGCACGTTGAGATTCAATCAAACCAAGGTTCTTGGAGAATTGAAGACAGATATCCTGCCAGCGATACTACAGAAGTTGTAATGACATTGGGTGGTGATATGGCAAGAATATCAGGTGGCCAAAACGTATTGCCAGATGCATCTACAGGTCCAGTTTATGAAAGTGCACCTCTTGAACAAGATATGTACATCCAAGGATTACCTCGATTGCATGTTGAAGTTTCAACATCTACGGTCGGTGGACAGTTATACGCATTACTAGAAGATTGTAACGGCAGCGACTGTATCCACATTGGTCATGCGATAATGGACCTTAGGTACCATGAGGGTGGCGACGACCTCTCTTCAACTTGGACGCCTGTAGTTGGAAGAATTACTGCGATGATGGAATTCATTGCATTGGATGCTGAGATAGCAGCAGGTAATACGATTAGATTAACACTTATCTCTACAGGAGAAGACTATCTTCCTGCCTCTACCTCTTCCATTGTAACTATACAAGAAGGAGAAGGTAGCACGCTGCAATTGGATACATTCGACCAATCAAATCGTCTATACTGGGAGCCACCGATTTGCACTCACGAAGTTTGTCCTTCCTGATCTGGGCGCCAGAAAGTGAATATTAACCCACAAGCAACCATCAACAAAGAGTAGGAGATAAATCCTGTTTGTAGTGTTAATCCCTGGTATTCTACCAAATATCCTGCAGTTGTTGTCGATAAGGCTGCAGATGCACCTAACAGTAACATGTCCATGGAAAATACCCGACCTCGTACTTCATCTTCCACCCAACTTTGAGTTAACACAGTAGATAGGACCCAGTTGCCACCACTAGCAGCGTGTGAACAAATTATCAGTGCAACTGTTAATGGTAGATATATTTCTAGAGTTAATCCAACTGCTAGATAAAAAATACCACTGATGGAAACTAATATTCCAATTAAAGATGGCCATTTTGTCTTGTCTTTGAAAACAGATCTTGCAATAAGTGGGCCTATACCAGTCCCTATTCCTCTTGCGAAAAAGAATAGACCAAACCCAAAGGCAGCGCCGTAACCAGTGATATCAGCTCCTGCTAAAACTAAGAATACTCCCGCAAGACCTGCACCGCCCAGATTCCAAGAAGTTTTTGCGAACACTATTCGGAGTAATTTTTTGTCCGAATAAATTCGATTCCATCCAAACTTGATATTTCTGAAAGCCGTTTTGAATAGTGGCCCTTTCATACTTTCATCCACCTTCTGTTCGATAACTAGGGGGATGAGTATGATTGAAGAAAGTAAGAATGTTAGTGAATCAATGATGAATGCTGCATCGGTACCCCATTGACTAACGACAATACCTCCTAACATAGCCCCAATACACAACGCTGTCGACCAAGACGCACTACCTATTGCATTAGCTGTAATCAAATCTTCTTCCTCAACAATATTTGGGACTGCAGCCCTTTCAGCCGTAACGTAAATTCCGTGCAGAAGCATCATTAATCCTGAAACTGAAATCAACCACCACATGTCCTCAGGACCATCAACCATTAGGAAACTTAGGGCCAAAATTATCTGTGCATTATTTGACCAAAACATCAGACTTTTCCTGTTGAGTCTATCGGCTAGCAGTCCATTTATCGGCTGCGAGAGTCCAAAAAGTAGCATTCTTACAGAAAATAAAATGCCTAACAAAAACTCTGAACCAGAGTACTCGAGAATAAGGAAAAACAGTGCAATTGTGTTAAACCACTCTCCGAGCAATGAAATGACTGATGCAGCCCAAAGTCTGCGATATTTTGCATTAGATGCAAAGAACTCAATATATCCCTTGGACAAGATTATTCCTCCTCGAAAATTCCTTGTCCAGGTTCGAGGAGGCTACAAATAATCCATTTCGAAGTGGGTGTGTTAGATTTTTCTGCAGTAGATGTTAGTGGAACTAGAACGTTTGCTTCAGGGAAGTATGTTGCAATATTACCTCGAGGTATGTCGTATGCAACGACTTGCCAACCATCACTTCTTCTTTCAGTCCCCTCAAAATGAGATACAATATCCACGAGATGTCGTGTTTTCCAACCTCGCTTCACCATATCATCGGCATTCATCAAAACCACTCTTCGATTACCATGGATGCCGCGATATCTATCATGTAAATCATAGATTGTAGTATTGTATTGGTCATGGGAGCGTATTGTCATCATAACGTATTTTCCTTCTGGTATGTCTACATCAGGAAGTTCATGTGAGATAAAATGGGCTTTACTGTCTGGTGTGGCGAATGTTCTACTATCTCTTGGCGGATTGGGCAGAGCAAATCCAGAATCTGATCTCACTCGAGAGTTATAATCCTCAAATCCGAATAAGGCTCTACTCATGAGGTCTCGAATGTTGTCATAATTACTTACCAAGTCCATCCAGTCTCTGCCATCATCTAGTGTCTTATCTGCGAGGGCAGCAACTATCCATGGCTCACTTCTTAGCATATTACTTGCGGGTTTCAATCCACCTATGGAAGTGTGAACAATACCCATTGAATTTTCAACTGTCACAAATTGATTTCCAGTATCTTGAACGTCGATTTCTGTGCGACCCAAGCACGGCAATATGATTGCTGTTTCACCGGTAACTAGGTGGGAGCGATTTAGTTTAGTAGATACTTGGATTGTTAATTTGACGTTATTTAGACCTTGGGCTGTAGCATTGGTATCTGGTGTTGCTGAGATAAAATTTCCACCCATACAGAAGAAAACGTCAACAGCACCCTCACGCATTTTTTGAATTGCTTGAACTACGTCTAGACCATGTTCTCTAGGACTGGTTATTCCACAAGCAGAATCTAATCTTTGCAAAAATTTCTCACTGGGTCTCTCCCATATACCAACAGTCCTGTCTCCTTGAACATTTGAGTGCCCTCTTACAGGGCATAATCCCGCACCTTTTCTACCAATGTGGCCTCCCATGAGAATCAAATTTGTAACTTCTTGAATTACAGCGACTCCGTTTCTATGCTGCGTTAATCCCATAGCCCAGCAAGCTATTGTAGCATTTGATTCGGAGAGAATTTTTCCCGCATCTTCTATCTGATTTTTTGTCAATCCAGAGTCATTCTCAATTTGTGACCATTTCGTTTTGGTAATTTTAGCAACTAAGTCTTCGAAGCCTGAGGTTGAGTTCTTGATGAACTCATGGTCTAGAGATTCATTTTCTAATTGAATTTTCATAAGACCATGCATTAATGCTGCATCTCCACCAATTTTGACCTGTAAATGCATGTCTGCAAGTGATTCGCTTCCAAAAGACAATTTCATGTAGTCCTGCGGATGCTTGAATCGAACCAAACCTGTTTCAGGTAGCGGGTTAATGTGAATGATCTTTGAGCCTTTTCTTTTAGCGTCCCTTAGGGCAGTGAGCATACGAGGATGATTTGTTCCAGGATTCTGGCCAACAACCATAATCACCTCAGCGTGTTCGAAATCATCCAAAGTGACTGTACCCTTTCCAATACCAATCGCTTCTCCAAGTCCACGTCCACTAGATTCGTGACAGATGTTTGAACAGTCGGGCATATTGTTTGTACCTAGAGTTCTAGCAAATAATTGGTAAAGAAACGCTGCTTCGTTAGATGTCCTACCAGAGGTATAGAAAACCGAGCGGTTTGGGTCATTGCTCTGGTTAATGGAATTTGCAATTGTTTCCAAGGCATCATCCCATGAGATTTCCTGGTATTTATCATGGCCTTTTTTCAAAATCATTGGATGTGAAATCCTCCCTTGACTATTCAGCCAATAATCACTTTTTTCTGATAACTCTTGGACAGTATATTTTTCGAAGAATGCTGGGTTAACTTTAGCCTTCATTGCTTCGTCTGCTACGGCTTTAGCACCATTTTCACAGAATTCGAAAGCCGTTGAGTGCTCGGGGTCTGGCCATGCACATCCTGGGCAATCAAATCCTTCAGGTTGATTTACCAGTGTTAGTGTTTTTACAGTTTTAATTAGCCCCATCTTTTTTATTCCATGAGCCATTGATGAGGTTGCGGCAGGTATTCCAGCTGCAACCGATTTTATCTTCGATAGTTTTAGCGAATTTCCGTCAGGTGGAGTGACGGCAGATACTCCTTTTCGCCCTGACATTAATCTTTGCGGGACGTCGAAGGCTTGTCAATGATGCGGCTTAAATCTCCAATAATAGCAGGGTTTTGTTTCGTCGCAAATCCAACCAAGGTCAAGCCCGCAGAACGAGCCAACATCTCTGCTGCAGAACTAATTGCACCTACGGCTATGATAATCTCAATTTTTGATCTAATGGCCTTTGCCACAAGTTCCCACCCGACTCTGCCCGATAGACCGATTATTTTTGGAGAAAAACCAATTGAGTGGCATGCTCCAATGGCTTTGTCAAATGCATTATGTCTTCCTATATCCTCTCTTGTGACGATAATTCGACCATCCTCGTCAAAAATTGAAGCAGCATGTACGCCTCCTGTTAAGTTGAATAATGGTTGATTTTCTTTCATCTCCCTCATCATTTCCCCTATGTTGGCGCGGAGTTTTTGAGTGGATTCAGCAATTCCAGAAGGAATTACAATTTCTCCAGTTGTGCACGCGCCACAAGCTGCAGTTAGTATATCGTCACTAGGTCTTGGAATTAAATTCCCAACAATTTCAATTTCATGACCATCGACATCTAACGATTCAATATCACCTCTCCCTTCACAAATGATATGCCCGATTGCAAGGTCTTCTAGATCAGTTGGTGTCGCTAAGATTCTAACAATAATTTCATCTTTAGATACAATGGTTATGATGACTTCTTCAGCCAATTCATCAATTTCGGGTACAACCGATTCCCCAGTCAGCCGATGAATCGGTCTCTTGACCATAACTTGGCCTATTGCTCTCACTCAATAGCACTTGTGAATTCACTCAGGTCTTTCGATGTCAAAGAACTCAAATTGTAAATCGACTAATTCCGCCGAGGAACTAGCAGAACGGTAAGCATCAAGTGGTTCTTTGTTCAAGACAAAAAATTGTTCACCCCAACTAAATGCTGCAAGTAATGATCTCGATTGTCTTTCTTCTCCTACTAGATATAGGGCCGCAGACAGCGCCTCTGCTGTTGTCAATTTGCTAGGCTTACCCCAGTTAACAGGGTTGGCCGCTAACAAAAGTGGCAACATCCTAGGTTTCAGTTTTGTCTGATTCATTACTTTCGACACTGAATCCTCAATTTGAGCCCATGAACAATCCAGGCCAACTAACGAACCACCTTCTTCGAGAAGTAGCGAATGATCCTCTGGGCCCAAGACCTTACCGCACAATGGTTCCAATATGATCCCTTTTCTTGGAAGGCGATTGAATTTTTCATGCAACTTCAACTGCCTTCTCTTCGATAATTTTACTGCGGTATTTTTCTTTGGGTCATCTTGGGCTAACCAAATTGCGTGTATTGGCACGAATTGCTTTTGATTCATTCCTTGTCACCCAAAAGGAAATCTCCGAGAGTTAAGCCTCTAGCCTGCCCTGAATTGACGTGACGATTTTCATCAGGCGATGCATCTACCATAAGTACAATATCAAGAGTTCTCTCAAGTTTTCTAATTACAGAGTCTGTCGGCCTCTTTCCCGATTCAACGTTATTTATGATGTTGATTTTTTCAGCCATTCTTCTCGCTAACTCTCTTTTGTCCCAGCCTTTTTGAGTTCTTGCATCAGTTACTCTTTTTGAGAAATCCGAGGCCAGTTCTTTTTCCCCTCTTAGCATAATGTCTTTGCCTTTTTTCCCAATACCGCCATAGCCACCAGATTTCGCATTGAGTCCGGAACGTAATTTCGATAATCCTGGTGCTACTTTCTTCTCTTCAAGTCCCATTTTCTCAGTGCACCGTTTACAGGCTTGAACCTCAGCTCTGCCCATAATTACAGACCTTGTACCGACTTTCATTGCACCACATAATTCACAGTCAGCCATGCCGCCACCAAATTTGTGTTGTGTCGGTGATTCATCAAGGCTTCGTAATAGTGTAGAAACCAACCTCATACACGGACATTTGAATAAGGACCACAAATACGCACCAATATGGGCACAGAAGTCGATAAGAATACCAGTACTCCTATCGGAAAAGAGGATAAGGACTTGAAAGCCCTAGAAGCTGATTATGTAAGGCTTAGAGACGAAGCTCAAAGGTTGATATCAGAAAGGATTCAACTCGAAAACGACTTAGCATCGGTAAAAAAGAGGGCTAGTCGATTGGATGAAGAGGTTCGAATTCTCAAAAATCCGCCATTGATAGTAGGGCATCTTCAGGATATATTGGACGATGAAAGAGCGATTGTGAGATCTTCCAATGGCACTGTGTTTCAAGTCTCAATAAATCAAAGGCTAAGCAGAGATAAACTACGCCCAGGCGCAAGGGTTGCCCTGAACCAAGACACACTATCAGTTATCGAAATACTTCATGATGCTTGGGACCCTATGGTTTCTGGGGCTGAAATGGTCGAAAAACCAAATGTCTCCTATGAGACTGTAGGGGGGCTTGATGAACAAATCCTACAAGTCAGAGAAGCAATAGAACTACCCCTTGACAAACCTGAATTATTCCGTAAGGTCGGGATTGAACCACCAAAGGGAATTCTATTAGTAGGTCCACCAGGTTGTGGAAAGACAATGTTAGCAAAAGCCGTCGCTAGCCAAACAAACGCCTCTTTCATTAGGATGGTAGGCTCGGAATTAGCACAGAAATACATAGGTGAAGGAGGAAGAATGGTTAGAGAATTATTCTCCTTAGCTAAAGACAAATCTCCAGCAATCATTTTCCTCGATGAAATTGATGCGATAGGAGCGAAGAGACTCGATTCTGCTACGAGCGGAGATCGTGAAGTTCAACGAACATTAATGCAGCTACTAGCAGAGTTAGATGGTTTTGATGCTCTTGAAGATGTTAAAATAATTGCAGCAACAAATAGGCCAGATATCTTGGATGATGCTTTGCTACGCCCAGGACGATTCGATAGAGTCATTGAGATACCATTGCCCGATGAAAATGGAAGAAAGACTATTCTTACTATCCATCTAGAAAAAATGGCAACGACGAGAATCAATCTAGGCCGTATCATTGAACAAACCGATGGTTTTAGTGGAGCAGAACTGAAAGCTACAACTGTCGAAGCGGGTATGATTGCGATAAGGGCTGGCCGTTCAAAGGTGAAACAGGATGACATTCAACTTGCTGTAGAGAGGATTAAGAAGAAACGAGAGACAAATGGAATCTCATCTTCTCCAGATGCTCTTTATGGTTAATAGATTGATAATGTTCATCAATTGCCTTTATGGAGAATAAATTATGTCGGACCGCATAGTAGAATGTGTTCCAAATTTTTCTGAAGGTCGAAATCAGGAAATTATCGATGCAATCAGCGACGCAGGAAGGCGCATTGAAGGTGCGAGAGTACTTGGTGTGGAACCCGATGCTGACTACAATCGTACTGTACTTACAATAGCAGGAAAACCTGAAGCCGTAAAATTAGCAGCATTTGAGGTTATTAAAGTCGCATACGAATTAATTGACATGAGGGAACATGAAGGAGAACATCCAAGAATTGGAGCGGTAGATGTTTGTCCTTTTGTGCCATTAAGAAACGTAACAATGGAAGATTGTGCTGAATTATCCAAAGAGTTAGCAATTAAGGTGTCTACTGAATTGGAATTACCAACATTCCTTTATGGCGCTGCTGCTAGTTCCCAAGACAGAGAATTGTTGTCTGATTTAAGAAAAGGACAATACGAAGGATTCAGGGAGCGGCTTGATAATGGTGGCCCACATTTACCTGATTATGGTCCCAGAGAATGGAATGACACAATTGCTAAGTTTGGTGCAGTTGTAATTGGCGCTAGGAATATACTCGTTGCATACAATGTAAATGTCGATGAAAAAGATGCTACAGCCGCAAAAATTGCTGGTTCTCTGGTCAGGTCAACTGGTAGACTGTTGAAGCAAACAGATGGAAGGCGAATGCGGATTCCCGGTATGTTGGACATGGTTCAAGGCATGGGTCTACCATTGGATGGACATGGAATATCACAAGTGTCAATGAACCTAAGAGACGTATCAGTAACACCCATGCATATTGCGTTTGAAGCGGTTAAATCTATTGTAAACGACCATGGAAAAGATACATGTGGATCAGAATTAGTAGGATTAGTCCCCTTATCAGCAATGCTAGAATCAGGTCGATGGTACGCCGAGGACGGATGTACTTCAGAGGATGAATTAGTTGCTGCGGCAATAAAGGGTCTTGGCCTAGACTACTTGGGGCCGTTTGACCCGCAAGAGCGGATAATAGAATGGGCATTGGAAAGGAAGTGACATAATGAAAACACCATGGATGGAAATGACAGTTAGAGATTTTCAAGCAGCCCTCGCATCATCATCGCCTACGCCAGGTGGCGGCACAGCTGCAGCTATCGCACTTGGACAGGCATCAGCACTAACAATAATGGTCTGTGACTTAACAATAGGAAAGGAAAAGTGGTCTGATGGTTGGAATATTGCTGAAAAGGCAATGCTTTCTTCTGTAAAAATTATGAGTAGGGCAGGACAATTGGCTGATGAGGATAGCGATGCATTTGATTCTGTAATGGAATCATTTAGGTTAGCAAAAGACACAGAGGAAGAGAAAGAAGTCAGGAGAGCAGCTATAAGAAATGCAACTCTAGTAGCAGCTGAAAAACCATTTGAAACCGCTAAATTAGCACTTGAATTGCTCGAGTTTTTACCCGAATTAGCGTCGAAAGGCAATGCAAACGCCGTGTCTGATGTTGGAGTTGCCGCACTTCTTGCAAGCGCAGCATGTAAGGGAGCACTGTTCAACGTTGATATCAATCTAAACAGTTTACCAGAGGGTATGGCATTAGAAATTCGAACTAACGCTCCAGAAATCAAAGAGAGATCTAGAATCCTTTCAAGGAAGATAATGGATGAGGTAAGAGATAAACTGTAATCATCTAACCAACGAACCAGTTGCAATATCTCCATCAATAGTAACGAGTTTTACTCCACCTAAACCGTCATCAGCAGCAAGCATCATTCCTTCGCTCATTACACCGCGAAGTTTCCTTGGTTTGAGGTTGGCAACAAAAACAACTGACTTATTCTCCATTTCCTCTGCTGAATAGTATTCTTTGAGTCCGGCGCAAATTGTGCGACCAGATTCAGTTCCATCATCGATTTTGACGACATATAATTTGTCTGCATTTTCATGATTGGTTACAGATGTTATCTTTCCAACCCTTAATTCAACTTCCATAAACGTTTCAAAATCCAAATATGTTGTTCCTTCTGGCATTTTTTTCACATCCTTTTTCTTTTTCTTGCCACCTTTAACTGAATGAGATGGGTCTTTTGACTCAGAACTATCGGATTCTCCCGCTAATGCTTGTTCTTGAGATAATATTTCTTCTAGGTCAAGTCTCAGGAACAACGGTACAGCTTCTTCATCACTCCATTTGAAATCAACCGACCAGTCAATCGCAGAATACCAAGAAGTCATAGATACGTCTCCACTCTCTCCCAAAGCATTCCATAATCTCTGAGCGCTGAATGGTAGGAATGGCTGTGTCATAATCGAAAGATATCGGGATATTCTCCAACCGAATGCTAGTTTTGCCATCGATTCTTTTGCCCCATCAATATCCAAATCCTTGAGATATTTCCAAGGTGTTGCTGCCTGTAACATCTGATTTCCTAATTGTGCGGCAGTCATCACACTACGAAGAGCTTCTTTATATCGGTGCTTTTCCAGACTGGCGGTAATCTGTTGATGTAAAGAAGATAATTTGTCCATTTCAGGTTGACAGTAATCTAGATTTTCAAAAGAATCTAATCCTATTCCATCAGGCAACCTGTCACCAAGGGTTAGGACTCGATGGACGAAATTTCCATAGGCAGCAATAAGTTCAGAATTAATCTTCTCGACGAAGTCTGGCCAATTGAAATCGGTATCATGATTTTCTGGCATGTTAATCGATAGATAGTACCTAAGGGTATCAGGATCAAAACGCTCTAGGAACGCTGGTAGCCACACTGCGTGCTTTCTTGATTTTGAAAATTGACCTCCTCCTAACATCAAGTATTCCATTGCCGGGACATTGTCTTCGAGACTTAATTCTCCAGGACCAGGTAGAGTTGGCTTCGTTGAAGCATCAAGACCTTTGTTAGCGTGATTTAGTCCCATTATCAAAGCGGGCCATATTACAGTGTGAAATGGAATGTTGTCCTTTCCCAAGAAATACAGGTGTCGTGGTTTTTTCCCATCGTCAGATATCTTCCACCATTTTTCATAATCATTGGCCTTGCCATAACGTTTAGACCATAATTTAGCGCATGAATAGTACCCCTGAACGGCTTCAAACCACACGTAAATGCATTTACCATCCCACTCAGAGCCATCTAGAGGGAGAGGGATTCCCCAATCCAAATCACGTGTTACCGCACGTGGCCTTAATCCCATATCCAGCCATTGTTTTGTCATGGCTTTGACATTTGATTTCCAAACATGTTGACGTTCACTTGCGTGTAATTCAAGCGCTTCTTGGAATAGGTCTAGGCGGTAAAAGAAATGTTCTGTGTCCCTTATCTCAATTTTAGCATCCGGATTCATTTTGGATTTTGGATTCCTTAATTCGTGCGCTTCGTATGTTACTCCACATGCATCACATTGGTCGCCTCTAGCACCGTCTGCTCCACAGTTTGGGCATTCGCCTTCGACATATCTATCTGGAAGGAATCGACCACCATCTCCTTTGATTTCGTAATATTGTTGCATTACTTTGCGCTCAAACAATCCAGCTTTCATTAAATTGAGGAAATTATTTGAAACAATTTCATAGTGCTCAGGATCACTTGTGCGATTAAACAGAGAACCGCCATATTCAACACCGCGTGAATCAACATTAGGCTCCCAACTGCAGCCCAAATCAAGTAATGCTTTTGTGTTGATTGCGTGATATTTGTCAACTACCTCTTGAGGAGAAATACCCTGAGTTTCTGCAGTCACTGTAATAGGAGTTCCATGTTCATCAGATCCTGAAACCATCAAAACGCGATTTCCTTTGGCTCGTTCAAATCTTGCCTGAATATCTGGTGGCAAATAACAACCTGCGACGTGACCCAAATGTAGAGGGCCATTGGCATATGGCCAAGCGACACAAATCAAAACGTGCTCGTCAGACATCACTGTCACCTAGTGTGTCGGATGCAATGAACTACATGAGTTCTATGCATGTTATTGTGGCGAAGGCTCAAGAACTACACTCGGTACGGATAATCGGGCCGATAGCCCTAGGAGTTCGTTGAACCCCATGGCAGACTACACAATGCTAATCATATATTCATCCCTTGCGTTGGGTGTTTCTTTCATGTGTTCCATGTTGGAAGCAGTGCTATTATCAATGTCGACTTCACACGTCAGTGTCTTGAGCAAGACGGGGGATAAAAACGGCAATCGGTGGTCTAAACTAAAAGAAGATGACTCAGTTAAACCGTTAACAGCGATATTGACTCTAAACACAATTGCGCATACAATGGGTGCAGCAGGAGTAGGTGCTGAAGTTGCCAGGATTTGGGGCGATGACAAGTTGACTATTGCATCAATAATATTGACTCTTGCAGTCCTATTTCTCTCTGAGATAATTCCAAAGACAATTGGTGCGGCTTATTGGAAAAAATTGGCTCTTCCATCTGGATACATATTATCTGGTATGACTAAAGCACTGGCACCATTTTTCACACCGCTATTACTATTCAAGAAACTATTACCAAAAGAAGAAACAGTCTCTATAACTAGAGATGAATTACACGTCTTAGCGGACATCAGTGAAGAAGAGGGAGAATTGGAAGCAGACGAGGAAACAGTCATCCACAATTTATTGGCGCTCAGAGAAACGCCTGTTAAGGACATAATGACTCCCAGAACGGTGACATTAGCCTTCGATATCGATTGGAGTATACGCCAAGTATTAGATGATACAAAGATACTAAGATTTGGAAGAATGCCTGTATATGAGGAGTCGATTGACCAACTAGCAGGTTTCGTTCTACGCTCTGATATTCTAATGGCAGCATCTATGGATGAATGGGATAAGAAATTAAGAGAACTTATCAAACCAATTCTGAGTATTGGAATGGACGATAGTGTCGACTTAGCTCTTGAGACATTTTTGAAATCGAAGGTGCAAATTCTCGCTGTGACCGACGAATTTGGAGGTACAGCAGGCATTGTAACTATGGAAGATGCAATAGAAACTTTGCTGGGTGAGGAAATCGTAGACGAACTTGATGAGCATGAAGATATGCGAGAATTAGCAAGAGAGCAAGCAGGTGTTGGAGAAGAAGAATAATCATTGTATTTTCTTTTCGATCCATTCCACGATTAATTTGTCTCTATCCTCATTAACTCTATTTTTGGAATGACCTAATGAATCAATTAAATGAGCCTCAATTTCGAGATTTTGATCCATAATTAAATCATAATGGATACGCCCAAGACGTGTATCATTTTTCGCCTGCAATAGCAAAATAGGAACTTGCGGTAGCCCCCAGTTTGGAATATCAATATCCGGCCATTCTAATTGACCAACTTCTGGATGGATTTTGTGAAAACCTTTCAAAGCCCACCTTTTCAAAAGAGGCAGTAGTATTGATAATCTTCCTGACATATGTTCTAGGATAGGCGAATATGCAACCATAGGAGATTCTAGAATTAATGTTCCATATTTTTTCTTCCACCAGCCATCATGACGATTGTTGTGCATTCCAATTGCCACAAAACCTCCAAGGCTGTGCCCATAAAAGTGAATTTTTTCAACTCTTTCAATATCCACAGATTCCAGTATTACCTTAGTATCCTGTATTACTTTCCCAGCTGTCCATTCCGCTGTACTTGGCGCCATACCATGGCCACGCATATCTATTGCGAAGGTATGTAGACCCCGTTCTCTGAAAATTTGCATTCTTTCAGTGAATTTCTCACTAGAAGATTGCCAACCATGCAAGAAAACTACCAAATCTGACTTATGAGCTTGATAATTTATGAACCCATATACATCAACACCATTGTTATCTGCTTTCACAACACTCCAATCTTCGTTAGAAAAAGGAGCACTTCTCTTAGATGGTCCAGTGAATATGATTCTCAATAATGATTGGTGAATTAAGAGTAAAACCAATACCAGTATTGAAAGAAATCCATATTGAATAAATATGGTGGAAACACAGGTTAAGAAAATTGCAATCAATATCTTCTGACCGTCCCAGGTCGCCCTTCGGCGATCCATTTCTAATCCTCTGAAGATTCTTTAGATTCCTCTTCTTCTGAATCTGAAGATTCCTGTGCAGCGGCCTTCTCAGCAGCAGCATTGGCTTTTTGCTCCGCCTTCTGTTTTGCTTTTTCTTGCCTCTGCAGATTTCTTTCTTGCCATTTGTCACCAAAGTCACCCAATGATTCAAATCTTGCAAGCCAACCTGTTTCGGTACCAGTAGCAACGTGCTTTACCAGATATGCACTGAATAATAGGTCGATTGTTCCTTGAGAGAAATCTGAGTTTTTCTTGAAAAAGAAGTTCACTATCCAAAATAGTATGAAGCAAACTCCTGTGACGAACCATGGCATGCCTCCTGAACTGATGTTTTGGAAGTTAGCCATTATCATCATCAAACCAATTAATGATAGGAATCCAATACTGTTGTTCAGTATAGCGTGAATGGAGATCGGCTTTTTACCAGATGAATTGATGTATTTTGTTCTGGAAACGAATTCTCCAATATTTCTCCCGGTCCATATTGGGAGAACTAGCCAGTTAAGGATAATCATCAATCCAGCAGTAAGCCAACCAATTGTCAAATCAGAGTCTGCCCCCGTCGAAATGATACTTAGGAGACCTATTGCTACACCAAAGTTCCATCCAAAATTAATCAGCCAACCGATATACCTTGGCATCTTTCCTGCCAGTTCATAACCTTCTGGCAAACCCTTAGGACGAATTTTTTCAGGCTTATCTTCTGACCTTTTTGACTTCTTTGCCTTTGCGGCCTTTGGTTGGGCTTTCGGCGTGACTGGTTTTGCTTTTGCTACAGCCTTTGCTGGTTTTGCCTTTGGTTTAGGCTTTGAATCATCCAAATTGTCAACCTTGTCAAGTAATCCCATATATTCCACCTCAACTATACATTGCACCCACAGTTCGATATACATCGAAATCTTCACTCTGTGTAAATTCTAATATTGCATCATCAGGCATTCCACCCAACAATGTATCAACAACTGAGAAAAATTCTGACCTCTGGTCATCATCTGCAGAATCTGGACTTGAAGCTACAACCTTGTAGATTTCAAACCCAGGCGATTGTGTAAACGCCACTACTTCTGATTCTGGTAGTTCCCCAAGGAAAGAGTCGATTATGGAAACGAATTCGATAAAGACGTCTTCTTCGGACTCCTCAGCTACGTACGTTTCCTCAGATCCGGAATCATGCTCGTCGTCTGAATCTTCGGTGCTGATTAGTTCATCAATGTCCGCTTCACCCGCGATTACTGCTTTGATTAATTTTCTTTCGGCCATCAGTTGTTCTAATGATGGGCGGAGTTCTCGCAGCAGCTCTCTATCTCCTTCTGCTTTAGCAGCCTGATATTCTGGCTTCAGCCTACGTAACTCATTTTCAACAGTTGAAAGCTGATTATTGAGTTCGACGAGGGTTTCTCCATCGAGATGGCTTTCATCTTCCTCAGCATTCATTAATTGAACAGTTGGAGAATCCCTAATTTCTGCAATTTTGTCATCACGTTCTTCTTTTCGCATTACGATGATGTCGCGGTCGAGTTCGTGACCAAAGCGGTCAGAATATCTTTCCAACAAACTACCAACTTCTCCTTCACCAATTCTGTCGATGTGACCGTATACTTGCTGGAGAGGTTTTCCACTTTTCTTTGCATAAAGTCCAGCATAGGAGTCTTTCACTTCCTCTACGGGGGTTGGTTCGGGTTCCGGGCTTGGAGGAAGAGCTTCAATGGCTTGCGGCTGAACATCAGGCACGTTGGATGGTGCTACACTAGGCGCTGGAGGGATTGAAGCCTGAGGAGGATTAGGTTGCGGTGGTGGGGCTGTTGGCGCTGTTGGTAGAGGCAGGCCAGGTGAAGTTGGAGCTGGCATTGGCGGTAAACCCGGTGCTGGCGGCAGGGGCATACCCGGTGCTGAGGGGAGAGGCATTCCTGGAGCTGGTGGGACAGGCATTGGTGGAAGGCCCGGTTGAGGAGGAGCGTTCTTTCCTTTCTTGTCTCTTTTACGCAGCCCCATCTGTGCACCTCATCCCCTGTGGGAAGTAGTCTACCCTTGAACGTTGTCATCAAAAGAACCATACGAAGTATGGTATTCTTGGTTATTTTATTAATCGAGCCCAACCCTTCAATACAAGGAATGTTGCTCCAGCTTCATGGACCTCAACAATATCTCCTAAGGATGCATCAATTATTCTATCATCAAATCGGGTTATAGCGTCATCGACAATCATTTCAACCCTTACTTTGTTATCCCGCGATAATGCAATCCCTTCACTTAAGCAATCAAACGAATTATTGCCACTGGGGTCTAACCTTGCCAAAGGAAATTCTGTGACACGCATTCCACTCTTTCCGTGTAAGGAGCCGGGCCACCTAATCTGTCTCCTAGTATCTATGGTGACAACTTCGTCAGTTTCGCCTGCATTTCCTAGAACTACGCTGCTATCGGCCCGAATTAAGTTCTGAAACAGCAATCCATGATTGTTTAGAGCAGTAATTCGGCCATCGATAACTCTCTCTCTACGGTTTGGTTCCTGCATCAACTCTGCCAATTTCTCGACACTAGTTTTACCCCTCAACCCCTTGAGCCCTTCTCTATCCATCATATCCTGAAGATTTGCAGTCATAATGCGGAGAGTATTTGTATCTCCTCTGTGTATATCATCGAGTTTTGCGACTACTGAATTAATTCCTTTTGATACTCTTTTTGCCCAGCCAGTTGCATTTGGATTACGGGATCTTTCTAATAAATCGCTTACTTCAACGCCTTCTCCCCGGATATGGCTGACCAATTCTCTTCTTGCTTCAGAATCAAGATGGAAAAATTGAGGGTCGCGATAGTGTAGATGAAAACCCCTATGTCCCGAGAAGGTTACTTGCAGATATTCTTCTTTAAATCCAAAATCTGGCTGTAAAAAATCATTCCATAGAGACCATGCTTGTTCTTGAATTACTTCTATCATAGTGGGAAAATCTTTGTCAGTAACACCGGGAAGGTGGTCCCCATCCAAGTCAAAAATTAGGTCGGCACCCAACCAATCCTTTTCTGCCATTTTTAGTTCATGGGGCTTTTTCCAGTACGCTGTTGAATAAAAACACGAATGTTGAGGCCTTTCGCAAATAAATTTCCTTACCTCATTCATATCTGAGAATGACTTGTGCCTAATTGGAGTACCGCCACCAAAAGGAATGAACATCCATTCTCTTGTACGTAATCTAGGTGGAGTCCAAAGTTCTGCACTTCGGTAGTATTGTGTAAACCTATGTGCAAATCTCGCCCATCCTGAAATGATGTCACCTCGAGTCTATGGGTGAGGAGGAGACCTTTGAATCTTCACTCTTTCCAAAATCGAGTTTGTCTCTGAATTTCAACGGTTGCTGTATCCGCTCCAGTGGATTCAACGTAGTGTTCCCAGCAAAGGTAATTCTTGTCGACGACCATTGCTTCACCAAATGTAAGTCGAATACCACAGGTTTTACAGCGAGGTCCTATTTCACCATTGGGCGTCTGTGCGAGTTCAATATGTTCGTGCGGCATATACTTCTCACCTATCCCTGCGTACTAGACCGAGTCTTTCAATTTGGTGTATCACCAGCTAACATCATTGGGTTCATCACACAATGCGAGTAGGTCCAGAGCGACTTCACAGGATTCTGATACTTCAGGCAGGGGATCTTTCAAAAAGCGTTCTAAAACCGGCCTTGCTCTTCGGTCTCCGATTGCACCAAGTGCTTCAGCAGCCTCGTGACGCACCATAACGTGTTCTTCATGGTTTGATAGAACCTCGATTAAGGTGGGAACAGCATATTTATCCTGCATTTGTCCTAAGACATAAGCCAATTCGTGCCTTAAGAGTGCACTACTTGCGCTAAAACCTTCACACAATGCTGATACGGCGTCTTGTGATCTGTTATTCCTAAGAGAAAATACTGCACGCATACGTTCGAACATCTTTACGTCTTCATCAAGTAATGATTTCCTCAACGCTTCCACATTTGATTCAACCGATGGAGGGGCTGGGTCAACCGACCCATATTCAGAGACGCCAGGGATTCTGTCTGCAACGCTCATCTACCTCACCTTTCTGGAGCGCCAATGAATTCTAATTCGTCTATTTCAAAGTCTTCTGCTATCAATCCCAATGATTGTCCCTCTTTCAAGAATTGTCGAATAGATTCTCTACCTTCTGGCTTGTAATCAATGGTTCTGTCATTAACATACATCGTGACGAATTCCCTATTTGTGTCATCGTCTATTCCCCTTCCCCATTTTTTAGCAAATTGTAGTGCGACATCGGGATTGGCTATCGAGTGTTCAATACTCATTTTTGTATACATTGTAATGTCTTCCATCATCTTTTCACCGAGGTCACGACGGACAACATTTCCCCCCAATGGCATAGGCAATCCACCTGTTCTCTCATTCCACCAAATTCCCAGATCCACTAAAACGTCTAAATCGTGGTCTACGTAGGTTAACTGGCCTTCATGAATAATCAGGCCGGATGTGTAAGTTCCATCTAATATCCGAGGTATAATCTCATCAAACGGAACCACTTCGTATTGCAAGTCTCCCCAACACATCTTAATTCCAAGATATGCACTAGTCTTCAAACCAGGAACTGCAATTGGATTTGCTTGTGCCTCTTCAATTGAAGTTCCTTTTTTAGTGACAATCATTGGACCATAGCCTTCACCCATCGAGGCGCCACAATTCATCAGAGCATAGTTATCTGCGATTTCAGGATAGGCGTGGATACTAACAGCTGATACTTCTAACTCTTTATTCATAGCCCTGTGATTTAGAGTCTCAATATCCTGTAGTTCATGAACGAATTTGTACCCAGGTGTAGGGAAGGCATTAGTTGTCATTGCGTAGAACATAAACGCATCATCGGGGTCAGGAGAATGTCCGATTCTTACGATTACATTTCCGTCTTCATCAAGGGGAAGATTGGCTGCCATGTCTACGCCGAATCATACTCCTTTCAAAAGACCACCGAAGCCGAATGGAGTTCAAAATAACACACATTGAAGAGAGGGACATCGCTGCCGCTGCAGCCCATGCTGGAAGGAGAAAACCATTCAAAGGGTAAAATATACCCATTGCTAGAGGTATTGCTAATGTATTGTAGGCAAAGGCCCACGCTAAATTTTGCCTGATATTCGACCTCGTTCTTACTGCTAGGTCCAATGCATCTACGCTGGTCATTACTCCATCCTTTGTGAGAACTATATCGCTAGATATATTTGCAATTCCTGATGAAGAAGAAACAGATATACCTAGGTTTGCTGCTGCTAGTGCCGCAGAATCATTGATTCCATCACCAATCATCGCAACATTAGAGAGAGAATTAATCAGATTCAATTTATCTTCTGGAGATTGATTTGCCCTCGCATCTTCAATCCCCAATAAACCAGCAACTCTGTTAACTTCTTCCTCACTATCTCCGCTGGATAAAATTACATTTGGGAAATATTGAATTGCCTCTATTGCATCACTGCGAATTTTATCCTTTACTGTAATTATGCCTATTACTTCATCTTCTTTCTTAACTTCAATGCCTGATACACCCTTTCCAACAGAATGTAAAACTCCATTCACTACACCTTTTACGCCCCACCCTGGAATTGTCACAACGTCGGTTGCCTCGTAGTATTCATTTGAAGAATTAACTATTGCGGAAGCGATTGGATGGCTAGTATGTCCCTCCAATGATGCCGCTATTTTCAGAACCTCTTCATTGTCCACTTCTACGTTGAAGAGTCCGGTGGTCAGAGTTCCGGTTTTATCTAAAACAATAGTCTCAATTTTTGATGCTGATTCTAAAGCCCTATGTCCTTTGAGCAATATGCCATTTTGAGCACCCACGGTCGTCCCAACAAATAGTGACATTGGAGTTGCTAATCCCATAGCACACGGGCAAGCAATAACAAGAACTGTAATCGCCATCATTAACGAAGATTCTGTCCCTAATTCTGACTCCCAAAAAAAGAATGTTAACACCGAAAATAGAATTACTACAGGAACAAAAATCCGAGCTATTTTGTCAACCGTCTTCTCAATTCGTGCTTTATCGTTTTGAGCAGATTCTACCAATCTTATCACTTGGTCAATTCTAGAATATCCGCTATCAGAAGAGGCTTTTATCGTAATACTGCCATCGATTACATGGCTTCCAGCCCATACTTTGTCACCTACAGACATTGAGACAGGTAGAGATTCTCCGGTTATCGATGATTGGTCTATGTCGGTTCTTCCGGTGATTATCTCTCCATCCACAGGAATAATTTGACCTGCACTAATTGATAATTCATCTCCAATTTTAATGCCACCAACTCCAATCAATGAAGATAATTGGGCAAATGATTCGGTTGCTTTATTCCTTGCAATTGATTCAATAGAATCACCAAATCCTACAAATGCTATCACGATGAATGTAGCTTCCCACATGGCTTGGTCAGGGTAGAGAACAGACCAACTCAAGGCTGCTAGATACGCGAGTAGTATAAGAGTATACATATTGATTCCATAAACAATTGATCTAATTCCTTTAATAAGAACAGATATGTTTAGAAAAACTACGTTGAACATTGCAGATAATCCGTAAACCAAGTCACTGTTCACTTCCATAATGTAGAACATGGCAATAAGAGAAAACACAAGACCTATTGATGCAATTTGAAAATCTTTTTTCGATTTTTCCTTTTCACCTGTCCAACGTTGAAAATAATTGACCGGTTTGGTCGCCAAGTATCCAGAAGAATTCACAGCCTCGATTATTTCATCAACGTTTATTTGTCCACTGAAATTTGCAGTTCCTGCTGCTAAATTTACAGATATTGATTCAATTCCTGCCACACTTCGTATCGCCTTTTCAATACGGGTGACACAAACAGCACATGTCATGCCGTCTATGTCAATTCGCCCCATGTATGTCCCAGTAGTTAGTTACATTTCAAGGAAGGGGTTTGACAATCAGTTCCATTCATCTACTAATCTGGAAACCCAGAAAGCTTCCACTTCAAGTATAATTTTATTCTTA
>WTIA01000107.1 GCA_011522915.1 Methanobacteriota archaeon | reverse complement strand
GACTGCATTCAACTAAGCATCCTACCTGTCCCTGTGCGTGCAACATTAACGGGACTGTTTGGACTTGCTCCAGCGGGGTTGCTCGTCTCATCGACAACGCGGCAATCTCGTCTTTTCAGATTCATCGTACACACCACGCATCGTTCGTTTCTGCACCATTGACCGACCCATTTCTGTGTCTCGACTTGTGTCGACCGCCTGCACTATGGAGAGGGGACTTTCCTCAGACTCGAAGTCTGTCAGCAGTCCTCCTGCATCCTCCAAGGCAATGCTGATGCGCTCACCATTTCAATCCATTGATGTATCAAATGAACTCGCTTTCATCAAAATCTTGGCCTCTAGGTTGTCTTCCAGACATAATCAAATAACCAAGTAAACCAATCATCAAGAACGTGATAACTGCAAATCCTGTAAGCATTCCACTACTTGCTCCATCCAAACTTTCTATCACGTAAGATGTATCATCTGAACCAATTTGAATTGGATTGGTTCTCTCAAAAATACCGTTGGGCGTTGATATCTCAATCCAAGCTGCGCCCTGTTGTTCTGGAATCCATTTCACTTCTATTGACACAGATGAATTCGCAGGGACCTCTAAACTAATGATTTCAATTAGTCGTCTATCTTCACCATCCTCTACAACCTCAACTCTAACGCTTGTAAGGCCGTCAACTTGGCCATCATTGTGTACAGTGAAGTTGACCATAATTGGAGATTCAATTACAGGATATTCCGCCTGCAAAAGAATCTCGCTTGATTCAATTCTTAACTCAGCATCTCTATTCGCAAGTTGCAAAACTGCAAGTGGTGAAGCTCTGTTATTGAATAATGAATCAAACTCCTGACCAGCAAGGTCCTCACCTTCAATCCAAATCCACATATCCCAAGCATTTTGCCTGCTAACCTCTGGAATAAGTGATTCAACATCAATAATTGCGGAAAGTGGTATCGACGGACCTGAACCTGTACCCGCAATCAATTGCATGGTAGTATTTCCTTCGATTAAGGCCAATTCTGGAATCAACATACCAGCAGGTAAGATCAACCAATGCATCCTAAGCGAATCTAGGTTCAATCCTTCTGTTTCGTTTATTATTACCTCAAATTCCAAATCTTGCCAATCTCTTTCTTGGACTCTCTCAGCAGGGTCAGGTGATACCAGTTGCAATGCTTTGGGTCTATTGGAATCTACGATAATCCAAGACACTATTTCATTTGAATCAGTCCTATCGATTACTCCAATTGGTAGATTATCCAAATCTAGAGTAATTGGATAAATCCCAGTTTGATTTGGTGCGGTAATCTCTATCTTTCCAATGCCGCCATCGGATAGGCCAAATTGGTATTGTTGATCTACATAGGCCGATACATCAATCGTTGTATGTACCACTTCACGGCTTTTAGTCCACACAACATCAAATGTTAGTTCACTTACTTCTGCAGGTGAAACAAATTCTGTTGAATTGACAAATGAAACAGATTCCAAATCGATTTCAATTTCACTCGAATAGCGCCAAACAGAGTCTAAATTTACACGCGAAGATTGTCCAGAGTCATCGCTTGCAGTAATTTGGACATTCCTTTCAAGTGAGGAATCAGGATTGAAATTCCAAGCATACGAAACTACAACCTCGAGAGTAAAGAATGGGTCGAAGTGATGAGTTTCACCCAAAATAGAACACTCGACAACTATCAAGGATTCAACCATTGAATTACACCCGCTCTGAGAATTCCATTCAATAACTAGATTCTCATTTGTATTTGATGAAAGGTCGATAGAAATCGATTCTATATCCCCATACCCGTTTGAATCAATAACAGGAATTTGAATGCTGTAATTTTCACCGGGATGGAACCACAATGCCGGATTTTTCCAACCAAGTCCATCTCTCTGAATTACCGGTGCACCATCAGGACCAAAGCTGACGATGAAAAGTGGATTTTCTTCACTTCCAGATTCGGGTAAAGCATGTCCTGCTGGGTCAAAAACTTCTAACCAACCAGACATTGTGTCTCCGATTGTAGCAGAATTAACATCGATGATTGCAGAATAAATTCCTTGGAACCCGTTCAGATTGTCTGGTTGTTCTAATTGGATGGTCCTCTCTCCATCCCATGATGTCTCCACATGGAGCAAAGAATGTCTGGGCAATAAAGGACGGTCAGAGATTACAAATTCTAAATTAAGAGGCAATTCGCTGCTTCTGTGATCTAATG
>WTIA01000095.1 GCA_011522915.1 Methanobacteriota archaeon | reverse complement strand
TACCCCGGAGAACTTCTCTCTCTTCTTACTCTCACGGTGTTCTCTAACCGATTCGAGAAACTTGCTTGTTGTGGTCATGCTAAAACTCCCATATTTCATCTTCCACTATGGTGATTAATTTCACCTCACCACGCCAAAGGGTTTTAATGTGTTCAAACACTTTACGCGCGTAATTCATTTCTAAATCTCTGCCATCGTGCTCGTGAACGAGAGAAAGTGTTCCATCTTTCTCAATCTCTTCTACGAATACGACTGGTATTCTGTTGAGACCTACATTCGTAATCATCGCATCACGAACTTTCTCCCAACCTTCTACATCCGATATATCATCTACTATACTAGATTGTTGCTTCTTATTAAAGGAATAAGAGAAATAATTGTGCTCTCTCATAAATTCTTCATCAGTATAAAAACGTAGGAATGTTATATCGTTATGAACTTCTCGGATTGTCTTTGCTTCCTCGAAACCTTTCTCTTCAATAATCTTCTGGAAGAGAGTATATCCTAAATGATAAGGATTGATTTGTCCAAGGTGCGGACGAATAACTTGATTGTGTAGTTTTACGAAAGGCAAGTAAAGACTATCAGGAAGATTTAGCTCGTTGATAATCTTTTGATGGATCGTACAAGCCCAACCTTCGTTCATTACCTTTGTAAGAGCCTGGGGAATGAAGTATTTTGAAGATTCCTCAACAATAAGAATAAGATTTCTTTCCCACTCTTCAAGATTCTTGCTGTGCTCGGCAATAAAACGAAGAAGATTGTACTCAGGACGTATAGGAACCTTGCTTAGGTTTGGATTGTAATCCGGATTTTCCATCATCTTATCTTTTTCAGACTCAATAATCTGATCACGAGTTTTATATTTGATGCCTGGGTATCTTGGAACCTGATATTTGATTGAGTGAGCGGCATCTAGGATGTTTTCAACTTTGTCGATGCCGATTGAAGGATCCTCAATCAACTGACGAACGTATTTCGCAGCAGATTTGAAGCTTGAAATAATGTTTGAAGGGTCTGTGTGAGTAAACATTCGGTTCTGTTTGAAGAAATCCGAGTGTCCAACACAGTGAGCCATCGTTAGAATGTGAATGTAAAGAGCATTTTCTCTCATCAGATAAGCGATTGACGGATTTGAGTTGATAATCATCTCATAAGGAAGCCCAGTTTGGCCCATATTGTAGAGCGTATGCGTGCGCTCGTACTCTTTTCCGTAAGACCAGTGCCGATAATGCGTTGGAAGACCTGTGTAAGCCATCGCTCCAAGCATTTCAGCGTAATCAATGATCTCGTAATCGATTGGAAACCAATCTAATCCTAAATCTTCGCCTACACGACAGATTTTGTCGTCCCATTTTTGTAGATCTGCGACTGTCCAGTCACTCATTTTGTTTTACTCCCACCAAAAAGAGACTTGAAGGCCATCCAGATGTGCTCTGTCTGCCCAATCATGACTCTCTTGAACTTTTTATCAGTAATCGGCTTCAATTTTGCCCATAGATTATCCAAATCTTCGTTCTTCCATGCCGAAAAGTTTGCCCATGGAGAGCTTTTAAACCGATCGTCTTCCAAAGATTCATCATCCAGACCCTCATAGTTCTCATTTATCTCACAATAAGCTGTCAGTTGACTAATATCTTTGATTTCTTTGAACAAATCAATGCACTTTTCGTTGTCGGAAGCCCAGTTTTCGCCATCGCCACAGTAAAATGTGTAAATATTCCAAGCATTTGGATGATATTCTTTCTCAACTATCTCCATTTGCATTTTCAAAGCAGATGAAATGATTGTTCCACCGTAAGTTCCAACTTTGAAGAAGTCATCTTCGTTTACACGCTCGGCATTGGTTGAGTGAGAGATAAAAACAACCTCAACTTTCTCATATCGGTGGTTCAAGAACTGATAAAGTAGGAAAAAGAAGGATCTTGCGAGGTATTTGCGGTCCTGAGACATAGATCCCGACACATCCATCAGAAAAAAGATGACTGCTGATGAGTTTTCCTTTGCTTTTGGCTTGATGTGATGGTATTTGAGGTCATCCTTGTGAAAAGGAAAGCGCTCATCGGACTCTGGGTCATAAGCACCGGTCTTTTCAGCCATTTTTTGACGACGGATCTTTCTTTTTAGAGTTTCTTTCTTTGAAAGTCTCGGTCGGATGCCCTGAAAACGATATCCTTTGCGCTTTACAGTCTCTTGTGTGATAAAACGGAACTGCTTCTTCTCTAAATCTGGAAGTTCAAG
>WTIA01000088.1 GCA_011522915.1 Methanobacteriota archaeon | reverse complement strand
GAGCGTCATTCTACTTGTACAATGATGAATCTGATGCAGAGATTTTCCTAGCAGGAATCGACCGTGTATTGGAGGCAATGGCATGACTTGGCCTGCTTCAATCCAAGAAATCATTGAAGAATTTCAAGAGATTGAAGACCAATTTGAACGACTCGAAGTTTTGATGGACTTCTCAAGTGAAGTAGACGAATTACCGGTCGAAGACTGGAATGATTCAAATTTGGTAAAAGGTTGTCAATCCATAGCACACATAGAGGTCGATGTCAGCGAAAATCAGGTTTGGCTTAAAGCAGCAGCAGATGCAAAAATGGTACAAGGTTTGCAAGGAATTTTATCCATAGCAGTCAATGGTTCATCACCAGAATTAGTTTTACAATTAACCCCTGAATTTGCCGAGGAAGCAGGAATTTTAGTAAGTCTTACACCTTCGAGGTCGAATGGGTTTAGAACGATGTTTGATATGGTACAAACTAGAGTTAGAGAGGCGATACAATGACTACAAAAGAAGAAGTAATGTCTGCACTAGAGGAAGTTGAAGACCCAGAACTTGACATTTCAATTGTCGAATTGGGTCTTGTTTATGATGTTCGTTTTGAAGATAAAGATGGAGTAAAGCACGCAGAGGTCGACATGACTCTAACAAGTCCGGGCTGCCCTGCTGCTGCAGAGATTATGGCAGCAGCTCACCGTGCTGCTTTGAAAGCTGTTGAAAGTGTGCACATCAATCTTGTTTGGGCTCCGAGATGGGATCCAAAAGTTCACGCTTCCGAGGATGCAAGAATGGATATGGGAATTTGGGATTAATCACAAGTAGACTTCTTTCCTGTGGAGACTGTTTTTTGGCTCTAATCCATTTCTTTTTAATTCCTCAACGTACTGTCGACCTTCATCATTTCTACAGTACATTATTTCACTCTCTCCGATGTAATAGTCCCAGTTTTTCTTGAATATTTCTGCTCTCTCTTTGGTATTTGCCACTATTGAAGGGACGGTATGATACATTTGGATCGACCTTTCAGCACGACGTAGGAATTTTGCTAATATCTCTGGAAGCAATTTAGTCAGCCAAGTGTCTTTCATGTGCATTGCAGGTCTACTGATGATGTAGCGAGGATTTTCGAGTGGTCCGAGAACTTCTTCGAGGGCCTTAGTGAATTTTGCAGTCTCTTCTTCTGATGCATGTTTGAGGTGGTATCTCAACCAACCCGAACCTCTTGCGCCTCCAGTCGGTTTACAATCTCTGTCTATCTCATTCAAATCGGCTAGTGTATCTACTATTGCTCTAGAAATTGCAAGCATCAATGATTCATCAGTCCACACACGTTTGTTGATTCCGAACTTGAATCCACCAGCGAAACTTGGGCCCATTTTTCCCTCTACTGCAGAGCTTGGTGTTACATCAAACGGTTGGCCTATACCCCACAGTTGCCTTACATGGCTCCTGTTACCTGCCCTCGCTAGCATTTCTTCATTGAATATCTCCATTCCTTCGTTAATGCCCTCTGGTTTGGCATCATTGAATGCTGCATGTACGTGCCCGACCCCCTTCTCGATTGTTCCGTCATCACACACGCCGTAGAGTTGCTTGTGTTTTCTTTTGAATCGGTCATAGTCATCATATCCTTTGGTGAATTCTTCAGCCATACATACAATGTCCCAGTTATTTGCAACCTTTTCTTTCCAATTCGAATCAAGTCTAATCGAGCGCCCCCTAAGTTGGTTTATGCTCATGCCGGTAGTTACCGTTGTCATGTCGATTAGAACGTTAATGCGTGAAGCATCCCAACCCTCGCCGAGAAGTCCTCTTGTTCCGATGAGGCATTTTGTCAATCCTTCCTGGAAAAATTCTGTAATCATCATTGAATAATATCGTGGTATCCAGTCCTTTCCTTTTCCGTGGATTTCGTGATAACCTTCTCTGATGCTATCCTCAAATCTGATATCGACATTGTTTTGTTTTACCCACAAATCTGCTCTTGGCATAAATCGGTGGTATAGGTCATCGTCCACTAGAACTGTACTTCCAGTCATCAATATCGGGTCGATTGAATCCCCCTCGTCATGGGAAACAAGAGATCTGAATACAGCGATTGCTCCACCGGCTTCATCATCTAATATCCCCTCAACTAATGATGTAGCTGATGTTTTCTCGAAGTCGGTTACAACAACAACTCGTATCGAATCTCCTAATGCGTCTTTTTCTGCTTTGACGATTTTTTCTATGGCCGCCACTTTTGAAGACGAG
>WTIA01000134.1 GCA_011522915.1 Methanobacteriota archaeon | reverse complement strand
GCTCTTGCAGGTTTGACATCCATTGATTCTACCCAAGCGCCGTAAACTTCGTTCATAGCTTGGAAGTCTGCAATGTCATCGAGTAAGACTTGAGCGAAACAAACAGCATCTTTTGTTACACCAGCAGCAGTGAGCAATGCATCGATTTTTGCTAACGCACCAGCGGTTTGGGACGCAGTATCATCTCCGGCATCAACATCGATTTGACCAGATAACCAAATTACTCCACCAGATTTGACTCCGGGTGTGTAAGGGCCGTACAACTTCGAGCCAGGAACACTAATCGCTTTCTTCTCCATATTCACATGCACTAAACGGTGGCACATCAAAATAGCCCGTCATTGTCGACTGTTTATGTCGACTGGCTGGGTAATAGACCACCCGGCTCATGCAAGGCTTCTTGCACCGATAATGAGAGAATTGTCAAGTCCAGAAGATGTCATTATAGCATGCGATAGAGAAGAAGTCCGTTCAATGATTGAGGCCAGCGACGGCCATCTTCCCAGAAGAAAAACCATCTGGGTTCCAAGACCAATCGGAAAAGGTCGCTGGCGCAAGGCGTGGAATCGATCAAGAATCTCAAAAAAAGCGCTCAGGAATACTTCGAAGGTTGTTTCAGTTGGTGCTCCATTGGAATTGAGAGTGGCTCCAAAATCAGCAAGAAGAATTTACATCACGGATACAGAAGTAAACCATCTGGCACATAGTCTCGCTAAACCAACCGAAGTGATTATTCCGAGTCACTTCATCGATTCATTGGCAGGTCCATTGATGAAGAAAAACTGCAAAATCCACAGAATAAACGGACTACACGGACATGTACACCTACACCCACACATGCGTCCAGCCTCAATATCTAATCCACCAAAGGTTTTGATTCGCAGGTTGCAAGGCGATGGAATTCATGATGGGGAAGAGATACTTTCAATCCCAGATGATTGGCTAGATGGCCTTGATTTACTCACGGCAGATGAAAACCAGGTCGAAGGCAATCCGTGGGACTTGACAACTAACATTTCGCAAATGGACGGTGTGATTACTCAATCTGTTACATTAGCGAGTGAATCCGTCCTGCTTGGAGTCCCAACTCTATTGGTTAGCCAAGCAAAGAGAGGATTCATTGACAGATTGGTGGATGATGGTTATCCTCTATTTGTGACCTCAGAACACGATGAATCAATTCTAGCAGCATGGTTGGCTGGTATACATCTTACAGATGCTTTGGAGGAGCCTGATTGGCCTAATACACGTTCAGAGATTATTGACCTCATCAAGGATTGACATGTGGTCGCCGGCCATTTCGGTAAGTTCTGAAATTTGATACCACGCAGCACTGGCAGCATCGTCACCAGCGATAGGAGAGCCGTCTGCAGATATGAGATATGCTAGTGATACAATGTGTCCACGCGGGTCTCTCTCTGGATTTCCTCTAGCACATAGAATTCTAACCACTTCACCGTCAATCCCGCATTCTTCTTTCAGTTCGCGAATAACAGCAATTTCGGGGTCTTCACCCTTGTCTACAAATCCACCTGGAAATGCTAACATTCCTTTCCATGGCTCCCTTCCTCTTTGAATCAATAAAACCTCACTTCCACGTATAACTACAGCATCTACCGCTAATGCTGGTTGAGGCCATTGACCGCATTCGTTACAAGATGGCATTTCACTCACCAAACCGGCGTTTGCGCGCTTGATATGTTTGAATCGCTTTGAGGAATTCTTTCTTAGAAAAAGATGGCCAGTACACGTCTGTAAAGTATAGTTCTGTGTAGGCCATTTGCCACAACAAAAAGTTGGAAATTCTTTCCTCACCAGACGTTCTGATAACAAGATCTGGGTCTGGCATTTCTGCAGTGTAGAGTCTTCTACTAACCTCTTCCTCATCGATTGAATCTAGGCTTAATTTGCCTGATGCGTGGTCCTCTGCAATCGTTTTAATCGCTCCCAGCATTTCTTCACGACTTCCATACGCAAGACAAACCGTGAAGGTATAATCTTCGTATCCTGAGGTCTTGCTTTCTGCATAGTCTATCGCTTCATTTACGGATTCTGGTAGGAGTTCTCTTCTGCCAATTATTTGCACTCTAACCTTATTTTCGTGGATTCTTTCATCATCTGCGATATCGCGTAATCCTTCGATGTAAAGCTCAAAGAGACCCTTGAGTTCATTTTCTGGTCTGCTCAGATTTTCGGTTGAAAGGGCGTAAACCGTGAAGTAATGTATGTTCAATTCTAGAACCCAATCTAGAACCTGCTCGAGTTTCATTTTAC
>WTIA01000137.1 GCA_011522915.1 Methanobacteriota archaeon | reverse complement strand
AGGTCAAGAGTTTCATCGATTGAACGGTCTTCGTCACGAGATTGACGTAGGAACTTATCCTCGAATACTCCTGAGAAGTCAAGAAGTTGCTTGTCACGCTCGTTTAGTGCATCTTCACCAACAATTGCTACAAGACCACGCAGTTCACGACCTTGTGCATAAGCTGCATACATCTGGTCAGATACAGACTTGTGGTCTTCTCGAGTTGTCTTTGCACCGATACATGAACCCATCAAACGAGATAGGGATGGAAGTACGTTGATCGGCGGGTAAATACCAGCTTGGTGTAATTCACGAGAGATAACAATCTGTCCCTCAGTAATATATCCTGAAAGGTCAGGAATCGGGTGAGTGATATCGTCACCAGGCATGGTTAGAATTGGGAATTGTGTGATACTTCCCTTCTTACCCTTTACGATTCCCGCACGCTCATACAGCATGGCAAGGTCAGTGTACATGTAACCAGGGTAACCACGTCGTCCAGGTACTTCTTCACGAGCAGCACCAATTTGACGTAGAGCGTCACAGTAGTTGGTCATGTCAGTGTAGATAACCAGTACGTGGTAATCCTTCTCGAATGCAAGGTACTCAGCAGCTGTTAGAGCCAGACGAGGAGTAATGATTCTCTCGACCGCTGGGTCGTCTGCTAAGTTAACGAATAGTACCGCATTTTCTAGCGCACCGGTTCGCTCCAAGTCACTACGGAAGAAGTTGTATTCTTCAGAAGTAATTCCCATTGCACAGAACACTACAATGAACTCTTGGTCTGAATCCTTTAGTTTTGCTTGACGAGCAATCTGCAGGGCAATGTCATTGTGTGGTAGACCAGATGCTGAGAAAATTGGCAACTTTTGTCCACGGACTAGTGTAGTACAGCAGTCAATAGCGCTGATTCCAGTTTGAATGAAATCGTGTGGGCTTTGACGTGAGTACGGGTTGATAGCAGCACCGATGATGTCTGCATCTTCATCCGCAACGATGTCAGGTCCACCGTCACGTGGGCGTCCTGCACCGTCTAGAATACGTCCGATGAGATCATCAGAAACTGGCAACTTAAACACGTCACCCATGAATTTTACACCAGTGTTTAGGTCAACACCAGCGGTCCCTTCGAAAACCTGAACGACAACTAATTCGTCAGATGTATCTAGTACTTGTCCGTTCTTCATGGTGCCATCGTTCAAGCGTAGTTGTACGATTTCACCAAATGCTACAGGCTCTGTTTTGTTCAAGAAGACCAGAGGTCCCTTGACGTCAGTGATGGTTCGATATTCCTTTCCAGACATTTCAATTCCTCCTTCAGTTCTCCTCAATCGCTGCTGCGATTTCTTCATTCATTTTCTCAACTAATCCATCGATGTCATCCTTGTATGTGGATTCGAAACGACCACGCATCAAGTCTGTTCTTGATGGGACGTTTACGACATCTTGGAGTTCTGCACCGGCCGCCATTGCGCTCTTTGCAGACTCCTGGAAGGTTAGGATAGCCTTAGCCATCTTGTAGTGTAGGTCAACAGCACAGAAAGCATCGACTTCGTGGAAACCATTCTGCTGTAGGAAGTACTCACGAATCATACGTGCTACTTCGAGTGTTAACTGTTGGTCTACCGGTAAGGCATCGGAACCGACCAACTGTACAATTTCTTGTAATTCGGCTTCAACCTGAAGCAGACCGCTAATTGCTGTTCTGATTTCAGGATAATCCTGAGCGATATTATCTCTGAACCATTGGTCTAGAGATGGTGGGTAAAGGCTGTACGAAGACAACCAGTTGATAGCAGGGAAGTGTCTTTGTCGAGCAAGACCTGCATCCAATCCCCAGAATACCTTAACGATACGAAGAGTACCCTGAGATACCGGCTCTGAAATGTCACCACCAGGTGGTGATACAGCCCCGATAACCGTAACTGAGCCGTCATCACCGTTTAGGGTTTGAACACGTCCAGCACGCTCATAGAATTCCGCGATTCTGCTTGATAGATAAGCAGGATATCCTTCTTCACCAGGCATTTCTTCAAGACGTGATGAAATTTCACGCATTGCTTCTGCCCAGCGACTTGTTGAGTCTGCCATCAAAGCCACATCATATCCCATGTCACGGAAGTATTCCGCAATGGTAATTCCAGTGTACACAGACGCTTCACGAGCAGCTACAGGCATGTTGGATGTGTTTGCAATCATGACTGTTCTGTTCATCAATGGCTTTCCAGTGTTTGGATCGATTAGGTGAGGGAACTCATCCAGAACTTCTGTCATTTCGTTTCCACGCTCACCACATCCGATGTAAACAACAATCTGTGCGTCGGAGTACTTCGCTAGTGATTGCTGAGTAACCGTCTTACCTGAACCGAAAGGTCCCGGGATACCTGCTGCGCCACCCTTTGCTAGAGGGAAGAGGAAGTCAAGGATGCGCATACCGGTGATTAGCGGCGTATCAGGTGCGTACTTCTGCTGGTAAGGACGAGGTGTTCTTACCGGCCACTTCTGCATCATTTGCATTGCTGTACCGTCATCTAGCGTACAAACATCTTCTGTCACGTTGAAGTCGCCAGAAGAGATTGACTTTACAACTCCACCCTTACCTGGTGGAACCATAATTTTGTGGACGATTGTTTCGGTTTCTTGAACAGTACCGATAACTTGTCCACTTACTACTTCATCGCCCTTGGAAACAGTGGCTTCAAATTTCCACTTCTTTTCCATATCGAAACCGTCTGCATCAACACCTCTAGTGATGAATACACCCATTACTTCTTCGAGAGTAGCCAGCGGTCGCTGAATACCATCGTAAATTTGGGTTAACAGTCCAGGTCCTAGTGCGACAGATAGTGTTTCACGCGTATTCAATACAGGTTCGCCTGGGCGAATACCGCTTGTATCTTCGTACACCTGAATAACTGCTTTATCGCCGTGTAATTCGATGACCTCACCCATGAGACCTTCGTGTCCTACACGAACCACATCATACATTCCCGCTTCCATTCCAGTCGCTGTTACAACCGGTCCAGAAATTCGGTAAATTACTCCTTCATTGCTCATTTCCTCTTCCTCCTTGGATTTGGTTGGAATCACTTCCACAAATCGACTCCTATCGCCTTGCGAATTGTTTCGCGAAGGGTTGTGTCCTCTTCTGTACCGATTCCCAGTACTGTTGGGGTTACACTTTCTGAGAGTCTATCGCGTAGACGCTCAGGTAGGGCTGACAGAACCGCGGAGTCGACTACCACGATTCCCACGCCCTTTGTTGTTAGTAAATCTCTGAAGACTTTGGATGTCTCTTCCTCGCCTTCCGGATTGAATAATGTGCTGATGCCTGCTAATTGGAATCCGAGAGTGAACTCGGGACTGCCTACGACTGCGATTTCCATTCATATCACCTCAGAGTACGTGAGCCTCCAACACTTCGGTTGACAAACCAGCCATTCGGCCTCGGACAATGAAACGTAGATCCTCGATTTCCTGAACCTTTGCAGCAACATAGTGTATCACTGGCAAAGCGGAAATCGGATGGAGGTAACTCATACGCTGCATCTGGGCGTGTTCTAGTTCACGCAACCAGGTGATGACGGGGTCCAACGTTCTCTTTTCATCTGATTCAGAGATGACATTTTGGAATCCATCTGAGTCGAATTTATTCGACAAGCGTAGCACATCTAGAAGTCCTTCTCTACTGCTTGTAGCTTGGGAGAAGTTCCTCTCTGCGATTAGGCGGCCACCAGAGATGAGCGCCTCGGTAATTTCCTCGCTGGACAAGCCGAATGCGTGTCCTTCGAGTATGTTGATTATGTTGCGGTGGTCTATTTCTGCACACAAGTGATTCTTCAGAATTCTAATGTCTGGAGCTCCACTTTGTAACATTCCTAATGATTTCTTGAAATAGTGTCTGTCAAGTTCGTCCTCGTACTTTTGTAATCCTTCTTCTTCACCAAGTGCTAACAATGCCTTTCCGAAAGGAAGGCGACGCATTTGCTCTACAGCATCACGAATAGTGTTTGACTCTTCGATGATTTTTAGCCAGGGTGTGTTGATTTCGCTCTCCTCAGGAAGTATCGAGTGTGATACTTTCTTCACGTCGACCTCATTCTCTACTGCACGTAATACAACCTTGGCATTGTGGTATTGGAATCTGTTCGTGTATATCTCGACGATACCCCTTACCTTTCCATTGCACAAATTCAGAATCTTTGACAATTCTGCCTGTAGGTTGTGTGTGAGTGCTGCTTCGACTAGGTCTCCTCCCGTGAAGTGCCCTGCATATAGATCGATTTCTGCCCTGTAACCGTTATCTGCAACTGCTACTGTTAGTTGATCTGGTGTTTGTTGGATTAACTGACGTAGCCGTGTTCTGTCCATTAGGTTGGACTTACGTGACTTAGCACGTGCTGCTACGTAAGCTGTATTATTTCCGAAGATTGCCATTTACTCGACTCCTTGTTTCATCCAAATAGGGTCTCATTAACCGCTGCTCTCTGTTCAACCCATGCGTCTTCCAACAATGTGTCGAAACGCAAGTCGAACGAGAGTGTTCCATCCTCGGCTTCTAGTACGAAGCCACCCAATCCATCTACATCGTCGCCCATTTTGTAATCCTTAGCGGCGTCCGCAAGGGCTGATCTGTCGATTGATGTTGGGCGCATGACCATTTTTCCTTGACTGATTGTACCTGCTTTCTTCACAAGACTCTTCAAGAGACTTGCACGTCCAGCAAGGCTTGCATCACCTAATTGTGCACGAGCACTTGCCAATGTGGCATCTAACTCAGCACGGCGAGCAACCAGGATGTCTTTTTGATTGGCTTGGCGTGCGGATGCAACCATTTCTCTTGCGATTTGGTCCGCTTCCTTGTTCGCCTTGAAAGATGCATCTCCTTCGATGGAGTTTGCCCTTTCTTTAGCCTCTGACAGTATGGCTTTCGCTTCTTCCTTGGCTGCCTCTAAGGTAGCCTTAGCTTCTGCCTCTGCTGAGGCAGAAATGTCCTTTGCGAGTTGGTCTAACGTCATTCTTTCACCTCTAGTCTGAATGCTAGGAATTAATCCTAGCGTCAGACAATTCTGCTCATAGGAACAGTGGTAGCGCGCCTAGAATAACGATGGATTCTGGCAGAGCTGTGAAAATTAGAGCAGGACCGAACTTGGAACCGTCTTCTGCTAGCATACCAACAGCAGCGCTTCCAATGCTACCCTGTGAGTAACCAGCACCAAGGCCAGCTAGTCCCAAAGCAATTCCTGCACCCATGTACTTACCCCAGTCGTCGTAATTTCCATCAGCATCTGTTACTGTAGCAAGAACTCCTTGCGCTAGCATTGTGATGCTCATGAGAACCAGTAGTAGTCTCAGGCTCAATTTCATACTCATTTTCTTCATATTATTTACCTCCTATTTTGTCCAGTTGGACTATGATGTGTGACCCTCCACGTGGAGAGGACGGCCTCCTATTGGTGAGAATTCCTCACCAGAGCCGTCGTAGAACTTACCCATCCACTCAACGAAGTGCAGACGGATTGCGTGAATGCTAGGAGATAGTAACCCAAGTGCTAGTGCGAATACCTGAACTCCTATCCAAATCACGAAGAATAATATCGCAGAGAGGTATTCTCCAGAGGAGATTGCATCTGCCATGCTGTGGAATCCCATTTCGTTACCAATCTCAGCGATCTTGACACCCGCAACTCCTACAGCCATGATACGAAGGTAGGACAAGGTGTTAGCGAGTAGACCGAATGTTTCGATAGGCCCCATAATCGCGCCACCAAGCCATCCGAATTTCTCGTAGACTGCCAATCCATAGATTAGGCATATTACTCCGAAAATTACCATTCCTGACCAGATTGAGCCCTCGAATGTACCGTAATCTGCGTCGGTAATGAAGCGTAGCACGTGCGCAGAGCCGCCCACTAGAATTAGAATCCAGGACCCTTTCTCGAAGAATGCTGCTACAGGACCGTGTGCCCTGAATACATTGTAGAATCCAATAATGAATCCAATCAGTAAGTGAGCACAGCCCAAGTAAATGGATAGTAGAATATAATCGGTTAGCGCTCCACCAGCTCTGTGGAATGGCAGATATGTGTGTGAGAGTCCAAACCATTCAACGAATACTGTATCTGCTAGTATATACTTAGTAGAGCTATACATTGGTTCATAGAGCCAAACAAATGCATCCCACTTCTCAATTACGAAACCAAATGCTTCCGCAGTGAGGACTCCAACAATAAATGTGGCAATTCCCATGTTCATCAGGATTCTCGATGCGACTTTGCCTGCTGGGTCGTGGCCAATCTTCGACTTCAAAAGAAGGGCTAGTAGCATGATTACGAGACCATATCCTGCATCACCTAAAATCAAACCGTAAAAGATAGGGAACGTGAATGCAAGCATACTTGTTGGGTCAAAGGAACCGTATTTTGGCCTTCCAACTAGACTTGTAAGTAGTGATGCGTGTCTTGTTGCTGCAATGGTATCGTATTCTACAGGAGGGTAATCTGGCTCGTGGTGGTGGTGATCATCACCATGACCGTGCCCGTGGTCCTCGACGAATTCCTCAATTGTTAGGTGAGAGGATACTTTCGATAGTATGCTCCTTGCTGCATCTGCTTCGCTAGTAGGCACCCATGCTTCCATAGCAAATGCATGTGCACTGGTTGCACACAGGGTGTGACCCGTGAGGATATCTGATTCTCTTTCCAAGTGCTCTTGTACTGCAAGTAACATTCTGCCGTTGGTTCTGTTCCAATTTGCCATTTTTGATTCACAACTTTGGACAGTTGATTCATAGTCAGCAATCATTTTGTTTGCTTCCTTTAGCAATTCTGCAGGTTTTCCCTTACCACTAGGGATTTGAATGGATTTTGCCCCTAATTCTTGCATAGCCATCTGGACCTCTGCAGAATCTTTGCCTTGACAGGCGACGGCAACGATGTTTGATGAAACATGCATTTCGATTCTGTTTCTCAAATCAGAACCAAACACTTGGTTAGCCTTGCCTGCCTTGCTTGTTTCCCCAAGGTATACATCGATTGCAGAAATTTCTGTCATCAACTCAAGTGGAATGTTAAGAGGTGCAATCTTGTTTAGGATTTCCACCCTTTCCTGTAACTTGGAAATCTCGGCGGTAGCGTCAGATTTCTTGGCAATAGTTTCAGTGATAGAATCTATTTTTTCACCGAATGATGACTCCAATGCTTTTGCTACTTCATTAGCTCCTACTGGCCCTTCTTTATTCGAGCATTTCAAAGTTGAAATCGCAGCACGAACTTTTGATAGCATGGCGGATATTTCATCTGCATCAGGGTGAGGGACTCCCACTGTGATGCCTTCCATATCACCTGAGTATGGTTTGATGTGGACGTTACCAAGATTAGCACACAAACGCAATACTTCATCGAGATTGCTATTTGGACCCGCCATTGTTAAGCGAGACATTTGTACAGTGCTAAACATCTAATTCACCTCAGTTGGACATCAACGAATCGATGATGAGTTTAACAGCTGCATCTCTACGATCTCCTGCAGAGGATTGAATCCCCTCAACAGCTTTTGCACCCTCAGCCTGAACACCTTCAGCTTCTTTTCCTGCTTTGTTTCTTGCAGAGTCAAGAGTGCTTACAGTAGAACTGACTGCTCCATCCTGAGCACCTTGGATGATATCAGAGGCTTCCTTGCGAGCGTCTGCAATAATCTTGGCTGCTTCTTCCTTTGAAGCGGCGATTGTTGCAAGAGCAGATTCTTCTGCATTTTTGATGCTTTGAAGTACGTTTTCCATACCCATGCTATCACCTTAGGTATCGTGGGCCACTAAGAACCGGTTGATAACGGATTTGGTTGTAATATCATACAATTTTGCCTCAGAAAATTTCGGGCTGAAACCAAATTCTCAAAACTAAAATCGCTGACGAGTGCCTATGACAGACCGTTCTGCGACCGGTGGCTTTGACCCATCGGGCATCGATGAGGAGGCATGGACGGAACTTGAAAGGCAACTTGAAGCAACCATACCTGTATACGACAAAGTCAACAAAATAATGACTCTTGGTTTTGACAAAGGTATGAGGAAACATGTACGTAGTCACGCAAAACCGGGAATGAAAGTTCTCGAGGTTGGTTGCGGACCTGGCTCTTTTGCCGTAGATATTGTTGGCATGGACCTTACATGTTTAGACCCGAGTGCTGAAATGCTCAAGGTCTGTAAAAAGAGACTCGACAAAGTAAGAAAAGAGCGTGGCGAGACTCAAGCAAATTATGTCGAGGCAATTGCTGAAGATATACCTCTTCCAGACAACACATTTGACAGAGTTTTCTGCCTCTTTTCATTCAGAGATTTCAAGGACAAAAAGAAAGGATTAGAAGAAATTTACAGAGTTCTGAAACCTGGCGGACAATTAGTGATATGTGATGCTGGAAAAGCCAACTGGCTACACGGTTTATTCGGACGCATATACATGGGTACGTTCGTTCAATGGGTTGCAAGAATTGTCACTAAGGACCCTAACCATCCATGGAAGTGGTTAGCAAGGACCTACACTCATTACGGTACACATTCATACTACAAAGGTGTCATGAAAGAAGTCGGATTCAAGGACGTGAAAGCAAGACTTCTATTCCCTGGTATGTCGAGTCGCTTCAAGGCCAACAAACCTGAATGATCCGATACAAAGGGTAGCGTTAGCAGCGACCGACTGCAAGCCCTTCGCATTCTCATATGATTGCTAAGGGTAATCGGACAAACTCTTCGTATTCATCCCGTTGAATATACTGAAACAATGTACCAATTGGATTAATTGTCGTTGTATTAGCCGCAGTCATGGCCGACAAGAAAAACAACATCTTGTCAGAGTCAGACAAGCAGAGAAATGCTTGGAAAAAAGCAGAGAAATTGATAACTCAAAATAAAGCAGAAGATGCTCTATTGATCCTTAGAGAACT